>JANLUE010000043.1:0-3400 GCA_031363325.1 Gemmataceae bacterium | reverse complement strand
CGCGAATGGCCCGCGACTGCTCGTCAGTCCCTTCCTGATTGGCGAACTCCTGCCACCGTTTCGCGATCGCTTCCACATACGCCCTTTCGTTCGCCGTCAATTCTTTCTTCTCACCGAGCAGCTTTTCGACGTCGTCGCTAGTGGCGGCCCGGAGTGCGTCGAGTGCTTTGTTTCGGAACTCGATCGCCTTCTGCTTCTCGGCGTCGGCAACTCTCCGTTGTCGGGCTTCATCTTCTCGGGCCGCGACCGCTTTCGCTCGGTTTTCATCCGCGAGCGCCCGTTGACGGGCTTCCTCGGCTCGTGCCTGTTCCTTCGCGGCCGACTCGTCGCGGGCCCGGGCCGTTTGCCGACGAGCTTCCATCAACCCCAGGCTGGTACCGACAATCCCGAAGAGCAGAGCCAACACGATCGCGCTCGCCGCGATGACCTGTCCCCGGTTCCGCCGCACAAATTTCTGAAGCCGATAGCCTCGACTTGGTGGATGAGCTTGCACGGGTTCGCCGGCGAGATAGCGCAGTACGTCGGCCGCGAAGCCGTTGGCCGTCTCGTAGCGCCGGGTGCGATCCTTCTCCAGCGCCTTCATCACGATCCAGTCCAGCTCGTTGCGCAAGAGGCCGGTCAGTTTCTTCGGCTCGGTGCCGCGATTGGCCGAGATGTTGGGCAAGGTGTCGGCCGTGGACAGTTTGTTCGAAGGCCGTGGCGGTTCCTCCTCGCGCACCACACGCAGGATTTCCATCAAGCCGCGTTTCTTCAGTTCCGCGCTCGAGAACGGCGTGCTACCGGTGAGAAGTTCGTACAGGAGTACGCCCAGGGCGTAGACATCGCTACGCGTATCGATGTCGAGGTTGTTGAAAGTCGCCTGCTCTGGCGACATGTATTGCGGGGTTCCGACCACCGCGCCAAGGCCGGTATCGATGGTCTGTTCGGTCAGCGTCCCGCCGGTCGCCTTGGCCACGCCGAAGTCGATTACCTTCACGACCGGCCGATCGTCGTACAGCGCGACCAACACGTTGGTGGGTTTGATGTCGCGATGAATGATGCCCTTCTGGTGCGCGTGCTGAATCGCCTGGCACGCCTGGACGAACAGGTCCAGGCGATCCTTCGGCGTGAGCTTCCGGGCATCGCAGTATTCCGTGATCGGAGTGCCTTTGACCAGCTCCATCACGAAATAGGGTCGGCCGTCGTGAATGCCGCCGTCGAACACTTTGGCGATGTTCGGATGGTCCATGAGCGCCAAGGCCTGCCGCTCGGCTTCAAATCGGGCCAGCACTTTCTTCGAATCCATCCCCACTTTGATCAACTTCACGGCCACAAACCGCTTGACCGGCTCGGTCTGCTTCGCGCGCCAAACGCTGCCCATGCCGCCTTCGCCGATGATTTCAACCAGCGTGTATTTGCCGGCGATCAATGCGCCGGCCATTTCCTTGGGCTCGACGTAGGCCCCCGTGAGCGCATCCTCGCCAAGATTGGCCGGCGACTCGAGAAAACTTTGGGCCGCAGACTTGGCCTGGAGCAACTGTTGGAGCCGCTTCAGGCGGTCCGAATCGTTGCCGCATTGTTCGGCCAAGAATTGGGCCCGACGCTCCGGGTCGTCGATGTCGAGAGCGGCCAGGAAAAGTTCGCGTTCGTTCATGGTCCATCCGGAGTGAGAACCGAGTCCTACCCCATTGGCGTATTCCGCTGGCGAGCTACGCCAAAAACTCGCCGGAAAGTTTGACGAGGAGCCAGGACTTGGCGTAGACCCAGATGCGGTCGGCAGTACGGACCGAGACGCCGAGCAAGGCGGCCGCCTCGGCGTGGCTCAATCCCGCGAAGTAACGAAGATGCACCAGCTCGGCGGCTTGCGGGTCGATCGTCGCGAACTCCGCCATTGCGGCATCAATGTCGATGACGTCCGGCGGCGTCGGACCGCTGAAGATTTGCTCGGGCCAGAGATCGACGCGCTCGCCCCCGCCGCGTTTGTCGGCGTTCTTGGCGCGGGCGTGATCGACGAGGATTCGCCGCATCGCGACGGCCGCGGCCTTGATGAAGTCGGTCCGAGACGCAAACGAGTCGCCATCGAGTTTGAGCCACGCCTCGTTGACGAGTGCCGTGGCGTCGAGCGTGTGGCCGTCGCGTTCGCCGGCCATCTTCGCCGCCGCGAGCTTGCGGAGTTCGTCGTAGACTTGGGGTAGGAGTTGCGCGGGCGTCACTTCTTTCCGGTGCCTTCGCCAAAGCGTGGGTCGAGCGCGGCTCGCGCGACCGGGTTTGTGTGAGTTTAGCCGGTACGCGAATTGCAAGTCTATCTACACGTATGTACAGGCAAGGCGAGCTTTCCAAAAAATTTTGTCCGCTGGCACGCCCAATCCAAATATCCGGCCTCGGGTGGCGAAAACCTCTTTGTTGACCGCACGCCGATCGGTAACGGCTGCGTCGAGACATCACTCCCCGCCGGAGAACACCATGTTGAAGAAGATCGTCGTAATCGGTGCGGCCGGGCTGCTCGCCGCCGCTGTCCTGACCCAGACCAAAGTAGGTAACATCGCCTCGGGCTGGCTGGACCGCGCCGAACGGCACCTGGACTCGAAGATCAAGCCGGAGGACGAAATCCGCCGGATCAAGAAGGAAGTCGCTTCGCTCGATAAGGACGTCGAGAAGGCCAAGGGCTCACTGGCCGAAGAGACGGTTGAAGCTCGCTACTTGAACAAGCGAGTCGAAGACCTGAAGCACGCCGTCGAAATGAAGCGGGCGGCCATCGAGACGCGCCGCGACGCCTTCAAGGGCGACGAGAAGTTCGTCAAGTGGGACAGCAAGACGGTGGCCGTCAGCGTCGCCAAGGACAACCTGAGCCGTGAAGTGGCCGCTCACAATTCGCTGAAGGGCGAACTGAAGGCCAACGAAACGATGCTCAGCGTCCGCGAACGCTCGAAGATTCTGGCCGAACAACACATGCACGCCCTCGTGTCGCAGAAGGCCGAACTCGAAGCCGCCATCACGGAACTGGAAGCCGACATCAAGCTCGCCAAGATCGAGCAGGTCGAAAGCAAGTACCAGGACGACGGCTCGCGGATGGCCAAAGTCAAGAGCGACCTGAACGACCTCCGCAAGCGGATCGAGATTCAGCGTGAGAAGCTGGCTCTGACCCGCAAGATCGACCCGAAGGCCGCCGAGAACAAGTCGGTCGAGGAAATCTTCGCCGGCCTGGAAGAGTCGAAAGACCAAATCGGCAAGAAGTAACGAACCCGCTCCGGCGGGCCACCCGCCGGAACGCTAAAATCATGGCGGTCGGGGGAAAGACGAAGGTCCTTCCGCCGGCCGCCTTGTGTTTTTTGGTGAAGACGGTTGAATAAGTGGGGGGAGTTGCGGTTGGCCCATAGTTGTTGCTCGCCATCGCCCAATGGCGAACCGGCTGCGTAAGCTG
>JANLUE010000023.1:0-5852 GCA_031363325.1 Gemmataceae bacterium | reverse complement strand
GTTGGCCGAGGCCGTCGAGCGGGGGACCGAGTTCCAAATGGCGTTCCGCATCGTCCGGCCCGGCGGCAGGATTCGTTGGCTGGCCGGGGCCGGTTTCTGTGGTTGGTTGTTGGTTCGAGAAACGGCCCGGTTCTCGCGGTTCACGCGTCGCGCCGGGCCGGCCCCGGAAGCGCTGTTGGCGGAAGTCGCGGCCGTCGCGCGCGGGCTTGGCGTCCGAGCGCCCGCCGTTCGATTGCTCAACGGACTGACCTCGCCCGTGATGTGGTGTCTGTGGCGGCCGATCCTGCTTTGGCCGGCCGGGCTCGAAGGTCGCCTCACGGGCGAAGGACGGCGGGCGGTCATCGCGCACGAGCTCGCTCACCTGCGGCGACGCGATCACTGGGTGCGTCGACTCGAGATGGTCGCCGCCGTGCTGCACTGGTGGAACCCGTTGTTCTGGCTCGCCCGCAAGCGCCTCCGGGCCGACGCCGAGTTGGCCTGCGACGCCTGGGCGACCGGCCAGGCCGATCGCCGGGCCTATGCCGAGGCGTTGCTGGAAGTGTGTACGTTCAATCCGCGTCGCCGTCCCGCGCCGGCCGTCGGCGTGATTGGGGAAGGCCGGCGCGCCATGCAAGAAAGGTTGACCATGATCATGCGAGATCGCGCTCCCGGGCGCGTCGCCTTCGGGGCGAAACTCATCGTTGCCTTGATGGCGATCGCTGCCGTCCCGGCCTGGACCCTCGGGCAATCCAAGCCCGCGCCGGCCGATGCCGACGTCGAAAAAATCGAAATTCAGATTCGAGCGCTCAACGAGAAGCTCGAAGCGGTGAAGGCCGCCAAGAAGTCCGAAGAGGCCGCTCGCAAGGCCGACGAATTCAAGGTGCGACTCCGAGCCGCCCGTGAGCTGGCCGACGTCGAGAAGAAAGACAAGACGGCCGTTTGGGAAGCGAAAGAGGGCGTCAAGGTTCTGACGGCCGGCCAGAATGGCGTCAAAGTCATCGGCGCGGACGGCAAAGAACTCAAGGACGTGAAGGTCATTGTCGTTGAAAGCGCCGGCAGGAATTGGGCGGTGGCCGCCCCGAAAGAAGTTCAGTTGCAACTCAAGCCCGAGGTCGTCGTGAGCCCGGACGGCACGAAGGTCGAAGTTCGTGTCGAGACCAAGGATTCGAAGTCGGCTCCTGGTAAAACGCCGAAGCCAACCGCGAGTGTGACGAGCGGCACCGATCTACACGGCCACATCGTTCTGGATGCCGCCGGCGCGGCTCACGGCCTGACGCTGACGCCCGCCCAATCTGGCTCATTCGCGTTTACCGGCCGAATCGAATCGGACGACAAGGCGATCACGCTTTCGCGCGCCAAGTACAAATTGAACAAGGACCAGGCGGCCGCCCTCAGCACGTTGCTCGGCAACGTGAAGGCCCCCGTCCTCGAAACGAAGGTTGAAGGCGACACGTTGATCGTCACGACCACGCCGGAGATTCAAGCGACCGTCGGCCAGATCGCCCGGCTGATCTCCGGCCAATCCGAATCGGGCGCGAAGTTCAAGTTCACTCCGACTGCCCCGATTCAACCGCCGACGCCAAGCGTTCCGGCCGCGCCGAAGGCACCGAAGGCGACCAAGCCGGCAAAGCCGGCCGAGCCGACGGGCGCGACCGAACTCGAATTGTTCTTGACGCCGAAGGCGACCAAGCCGAACGATCCGACCACGACCGAACTCGAACTGTTCGTAACTCCGGTCAAGCCGGACGAGAAGCCGACGAAGAATGTGATCGAGCGAATCGTCGAAGTGAACGATGCCGACCTCAAAGACATCAAGGTCAGGGTCTTTCTCGACAAGCTAAAGGACCTCGAGTCGCTTAAGGAACTCGAGAAACTGAAAGACCTCAAGATCGATCGCGTGATCGAATTGAAGGACCTCAAGATCGACGCGGATCATTTGAAATCGCTCAAGGACCTCAAGATCGACGCGGATCATTTGATCGAGTTAAAGAACGAACTGAAGATCGACGTGGACGATCTGAAGAAGACGATTCGCGCGACGATCGACACGAAGCCGGCCAAACCGGCGAAGCCCGCCAAGCCGGCCGACAAGAAGCCCGAAGAGAAGTAAGTTCGATGGCCCGTCGAGGCGAGGGGGTCGGGTGGTCGGACGCGTTCGTGGTCGCCGCGTCCGGGGCTCGCCCCTTCGCCCAACGGGCCATTTCACATCGCGGTCGGGTCGATCCACGCGGATCGGCCCGCCTTTTTCATTCACAAAGTGTTACCGGCGATCGCGCTGGCCGCCGACTCCGAACCATTCATCGAACGTGGCCGCGTCGAAGCTGATCGAGCCGCTCGTCGAATCGACTTTCGTCGTCGAAGGAGTTGCCGCTTCGATCAAAGTCGGCTTGGAAGCGACCGGGACGCTCGTCGTTGACACTTCGGGCAGTTCGGCGTCCAGCGATTCCGCGAGTTCGTTGGTCGGTTCGGCGAACAGGTCGAGGCCGATCGGATCGATGGTCGAACCCGTCGGCGCGGGAGTCTCGGCCTCGGCCGGGCCGCCCATTGAATAGTAGATCTCGGGGTTCAAGGCGTCGTCGGGTTCGGTCGGCAGTTCACCGAGGTCGACGTTGTCGTCCAGCACTTCGCCATCCAGCTCGGTCAGCCCACTCGTGAACGCGTCGGTATTCAGCTCGTCGCCGGTCGTTCCAACTGGGTCGACGAGATCGGTTGGATACATCGTGAAGAGATCGGGGTTGACCTCGTCGCTCGGCACTTCGCCCGGGTCGAAGTCGACCGGCATCGTCGAATAGCTGTCGGGGTTCAGTTCGCCCAGGTCGACTGCTTCTTCGAGTGCGGTGTCCGTCACACTCTCGTCGCCGCGCAGGGTGAAGAAAACGTTGGGCTCGAGGTCGTCCGGAAGCGGATCGACCAGTTCGGACGTCTCGTCGGTTGGTTCTGCGAAGTCGAAGGTGCGGATCGGCGTCAGTTCGGCCCACTCTTCCGGTATTGGGTCGACCACGGCCACCGATTCGTCGGTCGGTGCGGCTTCATCGGCCAGGCCGCACGTGTACAACAGTTCGTCGCCGACCGGCTGCTCGGTCGCGATCGGTTCGCCATCGGCGAGGCCGGCGAGCATGGCCGGGACGGCCCGGTCGCCGAGTTCCTCGACTCGCAGCCGCGTTCGGTTCTGGTTTCGTCGCATCGTTCGTGCCCCCATGTCGAAGTAATTGACTTCGGGAACTGAAACGACGCGGCGGCGCGATCTGCTCAGAAATTCGGGACGATCGACTTGAAAGCTCAATCGTCGAGTGCGACTGGGCCGGCCAGGATGACTCGGAGGCGCTGGATGCCGTGGGCAGCCCGCTGGGATAGGGTGCCGCGCGGGCAACCGACCCGCTCGGCCGCCTCCCGTTGCGACAGCCCCTCCAGGTAGCGCAATCGCACCGCTTCACGAAGTGGCGGCGGCAGTTGGCTGAGCGCCGATCCGAGTTCATCGGTCGGGCCAAATTGCGGTTCTTCGATGACGCGATCCGATGCGGACTGGCGTTCGTGGAAGTGGCGACGCGAGCGCGAACGCAGAAACGCGATGGCCGCGTTGCGGGCGACTTTGCGGAGCCACGCGGCCAGCGACTGGGCGACCCGGACATCCGATCGGGCGAGCATCAGGAAAACGAACTGCGACACGTCCTCGGCGTCGGCCCAGTTGCCGAGCACCTTGCGGCACGTTCGAAACACGGCCGGCCGATGACGTTCGACCAGGGCGTTGAACGCCTCCGCCGACTGGCCGATGCGATACGCCTGGAACAATGCCGCCTCGCCCGGGGTCGCACGCAGAATCGTCGCTCTCGCTCCCGGTCGATCGACGCGGTACAACTCCGCCTCACGGACCGTCAGCGTCGCGACTTCAAACTGCCCCATCGCGACCGGGACCGTGACGGCACTCGCGTCGCGCGGAATGACGGCCGACTGCTCGCTCGCGATCGACTCCGTGCCGCGAAAACCCTGGACGGTGACTTGAACCGGCAAGTCCGCGTTCGACGGTTGGCCGCGCGAAACGCGGAACGACCCAGTCTCGGTCGACGGGTTCCAGGCGTTGAAGGCGGTCGAGGCGCTCACGCGCGGCCGTGCGTTCGACGATTCGCCCTGGGCGGTCTCGACCGTTCGGGTCGGCGTTTCGCTCGCCGGCAAATCGCCGACGTTCGGTTGTGGCCCGAGCCAATCGGTCGCCGGCCCGGCCGAACCATCGGTGAGCGCGGGCGTTTGGCTCGGCACCTCCGGAACGACATTCGGCTCGAGATCGACGATCGCAACCGTTCGTCCGACCGTCGCCCGGGGCGATTCGATTTTGGCCGGTGCATCCGGCAATTGTCGAATGGCCGCCCAGGCCGGGATCTGAGCAGCTTGATCGGTCGACTTGGCCGGTTGATCCGCGACACCGGCCGCATTGACCGCGCGCGGTTCGACAACATCGAAGCCTCGACCCGAAGCGACTGCTTCCTTCACTCGACTCGCGCCAGTCGGCACCGCCAAGTTTGCGATCGCGAACGGTTCGACATCGTTCGCAATGCGCTGTGTTTCGACAAACGAATTGACCAAGATCGGCAACGCGTTCGATTCGAACACCGGGGCCGGACTCGCCGCAACCGGTTTGAATTGCGACGATTCTCCCAACAAGCCCTCGTTCGCTTCGTTCGTCGAATCCGCGACCATTTCGACGAACATCTGGCCGACGTTGACGCCCGAGAGCAAGCCGAGCGAACTGGCCGCGACGCCGAGCAGCACCGAGGGCCCGTCGCGCTCGGGCAGCGATAGCAAGACGAGAGGCGCGGGTCGGCCCGGTGGCCGTGATCGACCCGTGCGGATGGAATTGAGTTGCATGGCGGAGTCCTGCCAAAGGCCCCGGCTCTCGTGGCCGCGGCTCGACGTCCAATGTCGCTCGGGCGCCGAACCGGCGCGCGGCCCCGGAGAAAGGATAACGCCGGCCAACCGTTCGATGCTCAGTTGAAGAAAAAAAGTTCTCGTCAGCGTCGGTCGCCAATGCTGCACGCTCTCTTCCGCAAACTCATCCGTGATGATGCTCGTGCCCGCACTGGAACAGTCTGTGTTTCGCGTCCGCCGCGAGAGACTTTAAAACGCCTCCATGATATGCTCGCCGCCGTGTTCCGGATTGCCGATCAGTCGACGGCTATTGCAATCGACCACGAAGTCGAGTGCTTCCAGTGGGATCTGACCGATCAAGACGGGCAAGTCATCGCCAATTTCGCCGACATCGACGGCGCACTCGCGATCTTGAATCGTTATCCGAGCCACCGAGTACATGTTCAGAGGCACCGAACCGCCGACGCCTCGAACTTGCCGAGTTCGAAAGTGGTCCAGGCCGAGTTGCTGAATCAGCCGCGTCGGCATCATCAAAGTCGTCGCCCCAGTGTCCACGAGAGCGTCTGAAACTTCGATGAATCGAACTTGGTCTTGAGGGATCAGGCCCGTTCGGGCGTTCAAGACATCGTTCAGGTTCTCGATCCGCGCCTTCACCAGAACTTTGCCCATCGACGTGGCCTCCATACGTCCTCCCGGTAACGATGCGGGCACTGGTATTGTAACGGCGAACGATCAAATGACTCGTTAGCCGCGAGGCGCTAGCCGAGCGCGTCACATAACTTGGGCTTGCGATTTGAAGCAATTATTAGCGACGTGATCCGAGCGTCGTTTGCTCAATTCAAGTCGCAATCCCAAGTTGTGTGACGCGCTCGGCTCCGTCCAACCTACGCCTCGCGGCTATCAACCTTCAGTTTGAAAATGTCGTCACGCGTAGGACAAGGCGAGCCGGTCGGGCGTTAGCCCGCCGGGTGAACCCCAATGAACACTAATTGATACAGCGAACTCCTTCTGGG
>JANLUE010000322.1:0-4065 GCA_031363325.1 Gemmataceae bacterium | reverse complement strand
AAACCCACGGATGGTCCGCGCAATCTCGGGCGCGGGGTGATGATCTCGCCGCAATCGAACATGCCGTGCATCTTCTCCAACCTGTGGGTCGGACCTTGGAATGGCGTGGTGCCGGGCAGGACGCCGGGACCGCTCGCAGACGATCCGGAGCCTGCGCCAATTTCACCATACCCGTGGAACCCAGACGACGTAATCGAAAAGGCGAGGTTGATGCCCGATTCAATGTCCTCGGCAGTCGGCCGCGCCGGAGTCCATGTGATCGGATCGGCTTCGCTTGATCGTTCTCCTTGCGCCGAGGATTCATTCGGACTCGTCATCCCGAAAACGCCTTCAGGACTGGGCCAAGTCAATGGCCCGATCAGCGGCGATTCCGCCGCGAGGCCTGGCGCATTGGCGGACCCAGAGACGGTTGGTGGGTTCGACAGTAGCGCCAGATCGCCGACGACGAGTGCCATGCGTTCGATCGGCTCTCGAAACGATCCGCCAAAGAAAAACGCGGACAAGCCGACGGCCGTCGACCCCATCGTCACGCGGGGCTCGAACGCCGGCGCGTCGAGTTGGACGGGTGGGCGAGTCCGCGAACGGCCCGTTTGTCGGGCCATCCGCCGCTGGAATGCCCGCCAAAGTTGGCGAAGTGAGGGAGGCATCATGCGAAGAGAGGGGTAGGGCATCGGTCGGCACTCAGTCCGACGCAGTTGGGTGAAGATGGTCGCACGCGGTTTTCGTGTTGTCAACATTTTTTTGAAAAACGTGACCATCGCGGCAAATTTGTAAGCCGCAAACTACCTATGAACAGAGATTTGCGTCATCCGGCCGTGGAGATGAAGAATTGTAACAGCCGCATCGTTCGGCAATCAGGCACGCCGATCGACCCCCGTTCTGAATATTCTTGTCCGTAACTCGACCCCATTTGGCTCGACCATCGAGTGAACCCATGTCGCGCCCACATTTCTTCGGCCCGGTTTCTCCCGAGTTCGCAGCTGAAAACCTCGGTGGACTTCGAGTTACGGGCATTTGTCGCTCGTTCGGCTTCGAACCCGGCCCGGCAGTCGATGTCGTGGTTGATCCGGCCATCACCTGGGCGGAGCTGGTCGCGCGCCGGACCGGCAACTGGCGCCCAGAGTTCCTGGCCCTGTGGCTGCCGTACGAAGTCATTCCAATCTCGCTTTGGGACGCGCCCGTTCCGATCGCCGGTCTCGCCGGCGACTGGAACCTTCTTTGGCACGCCTATCGCGCGGTTGCAGAGCGTTGCGACATCGTGTTCAGCGACCGACCCGGAGTCGAGGCCTTTCGAAGGGAAGGGTTCTTTCATGCGTACGCTGCCCACCTGTACGGTCTCGGTGCATCGGCGCGCGATCACGCATGGCCGGCTCCAGACGACCCTCGGCGCGACATCGACGTCTTGTTCGTCGGCAACATGCATCCGGCGGTGCAGCGTGAGCGCCTGCCATGGCTGGGCCGACTGGCCGACCTCTCGAACCGCCTTCGAGTTGTGATTCGTTCGGGCGTTTTCGGCACGGACTACTTCGATTTGCTCCGTCGGTCGAAAATCGTCTTCAATCATTCCATCCGGGGCGAAGCCAACCTCCGAGCCTTCGAGGCGGCGGCGGCCGGCGCGCTATTGTTTCAGGAAGGCGACAATTCGGAACTGGGCGAATACTTGACTCCGGGCGAACATTACGTCCCGTATGGACACGAGGATTTGGAGTCGCTGCTCCTGCACTATGTAAGTGAAAAAGGCGAACGACACCGAATCGCCACGGCCGCACAGAAAAAATCCTCTGAATTCAGGTTTGAGAATCTGTGGGGCCAGTGTCTCGAGACGATTGATGGTCAATGGGACCATTTGGCGGACCGAGTAAAGCATCGCCAGGCAAATTGGTCGAATCACTCCGGGACACTGGCCCGGTCGTTGTTCCTCGCAAGTTCCAATTACCCAAATCGCGATCCGGGACTTGTCGAGTCCTTACGCTCGGTCGGCGACTATTCGAGTTGCGCGGCCATCGAGTGCCTTTCGGGGCCAATCTCGACGAAGACGGTCGCTTGGTTGAAGTCGCACCCGACTCCGAATCCAGTTCATTGGATCAATCTCGCCGACGGACTGGCGGACCTTTGCCGAACGGAAGAAGCAATCGCGGCCGCCCGCACGGGTTTGGCTCGTCTTGCTGAACCGTTTGAGCCGTCGGTCGAACCACTCTTCGTGAAGCGTGGTTTCAGCACGCTGCGCGTCGAATGGGAACGAGCGGCCTGGTTCAACGCGGGTGATCCGGCCGGCGAGGCGGCCGCGAAGAGAACTCTCGCCCAGTGGTATTTGCATGCGCGACTGGCCGAGTGGACGGGCGAACTCGCCCATCACTACGAGTCCGTTATTGCCCGACCCGATTTGGCCGAGAGCCGAGCCCGACTTGGCCGGGCGCTCGGCGCGGCTGGCCGCCCGGAACTTGGTGCGGCCCACCTTCAAGTGGCCTGGAAGGCGAATCCCTTCGATCCGGCCGCTCCCAGAACCCAGGCCACCTTTCTCGAAGTGGCGGGGCTTGGTCCGGCCCAACAACGGCTCAACGAGACCATGAACCGCTTGGCCGCCGCCGCGCCCGGTATCGTTTCGACCGAGCCTTGGTGGGTGGAAGTTCCGACTTCCGAACGCCTCGCCTCCATCATCGTTCTTTGTTGCAATGAAGCGGAAACCACTCGATTGTGCGTTGAATGCTTGCTCCGGAACACTCAAGGCCCGTACGAACTCCTATTCGTCGATAATGGTTCCACCGACGAAACACCGGCCCTTCTGGAGGAGGTGAAAGGCCGTCGCGGCCCGGAACGAGTCGTCGTCATTCACAACCAGACCAACCGTGGATATCCGGCGGGTGTGAACCAGGGATTGTCGGCCGCACGCGGAAAATTCTTGGTACTCCTGAACAACGACGTGATTGTGACACCGTCCTGGCTCGATCGGCTGATTCGCTGTATCTCTTCTGAATCGAGTCCCGTCGGACTCGCCGGACCGGTTACCAATTATGCGCCCGATCCGCAGCGAATCGAGCCGGGATATGACGATCTCGCCGAGCTCGACGCGTTCGCCGCGCGTCGTGCCGCCGAGTTTAGGGGGCGAGCCCTACCTGCACTCCGGCTGACCGGGTTTTGCCTCTGCCTTCGCCGTGAAGTCTTTGACACAGTCGGCCGACTCGTCGAACAATTTGGCTTAGGGTACTTCGACGACGATGACCTGTGCTTGCGCGCTCGCCAAGTCGGCTTCCGGCTGGCCGTGACGCTCGACTGCTATGTCCACCGTTTCGGCAGCCAAACTTTCCGTAGTCTCAGCATTGAGTCAGCGCAACAAATCGACGCGAATCGACGCCATTTTCGGCAAAAATGGGGGGACGCCGAGGCCGACCGATACCGGATGTCCGTCCCATCAGTCTCAGCTCGGATTTCGTCCCCAAAAGTCTCCCTGACGATGATCGTCAAAAACGAAGAACGTCATCTCGAGGATTGTCTTCGCTCGGTGTGCGATCTCGTGGAC
The DNA here is from genome assembly GCA_031363325.1 of Gemmataceae bacterium. Taxonomy (GTDB): domain Bacteria; phylum Planctomycetota; class Planctomycetia; order Gemmatales; family Gemmataceae; genus SIAJ01. Next base: position 548 of record JANLUE010000322.1, on the reverse strand, counting down.
GAAATCGTAGTCGTCGACACGGGCTCGTCGGACCGAACGATCGATATCGCCAAGTCGTTCGGTGCTCGTGTTTCCGAGTTTCCGTGGATCGATCATTTCGCGGCGGCCCGCAACGAGGCGATCCGTCACGCGACCGGTCAGTGGATTCTGTGGATGGACGCCGATGATCGATTGGACGAGTCCAATCGCGCGAAACTTCGCGAATTGCTCGACAGTCTGACCGATGTGAACGCGGCCTATTCGTTCAAATGCCACTGCGTCGGCGACTCCCCCGGCACAGCGACCATCGTTGACCACGTGCGACTCTTCCGAAATCGCCCTGATATCCGTTGGTCGTATCGCGTTCACGAGCAGATCTTGCCGGCGATTCGGGCCACTCGCGCCGACGTGCGTTCCGTAGCGATCACTGTAACTCATGTCGGCTACGCTGATTCGAACGCGCGTCGAGGGAAGCTCGATCGAGATTTGAGGCTGTTGACCCTCGAACATGACGAGCAACCGGATGATCCCTTCACGCTTTTCAACCTCGGAAGCATCCACCACGAACT
>JANLUE010000020.1:0-7535 GCA_031363325.1 Gemmataceae bacterium | reverse complement strand
ACGAATGTCCCAAAAAACAAAAGAAGTTTAATCCGAAAGGCGAGCCGAAACTCCGGTTTTCATTCTGATTCGGGTTTAGATCGCATTCCAGGCTTCGCCCGGAAAACAGTTTAACTTCTTTTGTTTTTTGGGACATTCGTGGACATTTTGGGACAGGCGACTCGGCAAGAACCGTCGGCGGTGATTTCGACCGGAATGACCCGGTCGCCAAAAAAACATCTTTGTGTTTTTGTGTCAAATCGTGTCATTTTGTCGCAATCTCGCCGTAAGTCATTTGAAAATAAGTGGTTGTGGATTGACGGTGCCTGCGACAAATTTCGGCCTCCGAAGCGAAGTCCATTGGCCAGGAACTCCGGGCCCACCCGAGGGATAATGCGGCGCGTGGTTTTTCGCAACCCGGGGGCAACGGAATATGGGAAGAATTTTCTCACGTCCGAGTGCCGGCGCGGGTCGTTACCGATTGCGTTCACGGCGATTCCGGCACGGCCAATGTTCCGGCACCCGTTTTCGGCCGGTTGACGCGGCCGTTGAACCAAAACCCAAATCCATTGCGGGGTCCCCCACGTTCTCGCGAACGCTGCTACGTCTTGAGTCCCGTAGCCGCGTTCGCCAGAACGCGAGGCCGAGCAAAAACTCCGGTTCTCTCTGCGAATTGGGTTTAGACACGAATCAATGTGACAAAACTCACAGGACGCCGAACGTTTCGAAAGCTGTGGTTGCTTTCATGCCCTTCTTGATCGCGTCGCGAACTTCGTTCTCCGCGTGGACCTTGGCCCAAGCGCGTTGAACGACGGCGGACTCGATCGCGCGCGGGACCACGACGACTCCGTCTTCGTCGGCGATCACCAGGTCGCCGGGCGAAAACAACACGCCATCGATTTCGACCGGCACGTCCACGTCGATCACACGCTGGCGATCCTTGCTGTCGTAGACGATCGTCGCCCGGGCGAAACAGGCGAAGCCCATTGCTCGCATCTGGCGGACATCGCGAACCGCCCCATCGACGATGACGCCGACACATCCCGTGTTGCACGCGGCTGTCGACAGCAACTCGCCCCAGATGCCCGACCGCAGCGACCCATTCGCGGCGGCGATCAACACATCGTCCGGCTGGCACGAGTCCACCGCCCGAAGTTCCAATTCGTAGGGCTTCGGATCGGGATGAGCCATCTCGGCCCAAAGCGTCGTCTTGCAACGGCCCACCAGGACGCCGGAAGTGGTCAACGGCCGAAGCGACACGCGCGGCGACTGGCGCGTGTACCCCTCCGCATCGAGCGCGTCCGAAACGACGGCGCTCGTGAACGATGCCCGCATCATCGGGAGCGTGATTGCAGTGTCGGCCAAGGTCACTCCGGATTCGTTCGACTATTTCTTCTTCAATTCCGCCGTTTGAACCGCATCGACGGGATACCCTTGCTCCTTGCCGTCCCCCGTCTTTGTGGCGGCCGCGCGGGCCGATGTGACTTCGAAGTGCATGATGTCGCCACGCAATTCATTGCGGGCCGTCAACACGATGCCCATCACTTCGAAGTGGCTGTACAACACGTTGCCGACGAGTCGGCAGTCAAGCACCACACCGTTCTGTTCGTCCGTTTGAAATCGCCCCGGTCGCCCGGCCGGGTCCGGCACCAGCTTGTAGTCTTTGACGGCCTTCTTCTCGCCCTCGCCATAGGTCACTTTCCAGGTGTAGTCGCGGCTTCCCTTGATGGGCGCGATGTCGAGTACGATCGCGACCTCCGTCGTCCTGTCGGCCGCACCGGTCATCAAGAGCTTGCCGTGCCAGGCACCATGCCAGGCGACCGGAAGTACAACGGGGGATTTTTCCTCGGCGACGGCGTAGTGGCCGAAGATCAAGATGCCGAGCAGCGAATACGTTCGCATGAAGCCCCCCGTTTCGTTTCCGACCATATGATCGATAACGGTTCTTCCAAAAAGCTAACTCTCTTCGGTCTTCCGGCGATTGCCGTAGTTCGTCGTGAGGGTTCCCATCAATTCGGGCATGCGTTCCATCAAACGTCGCAGCGGGCGTTTCTCGCGGCGGGCAAGCGCATAGGCCGTCAGCAAGGGCAGCGCGATCGTCGAATCGACGTAGCACGTCACCGAGTCGGGGAGTTTGTCGGGATCGACCTTGCCCCAGGTCATGGCCTCTCCGGGGGTCGCGCCGCTGAGGCCCCCGGTATCGGGCCGGGCGTCCGTGAATTGCAGGAAGTAATCGTGGCCCGCTTCTTCGAGGCCAAGCACTTCCTGAATGGTGGGTTCGGTTTGCAGGCAGAAGTTCTTGGGCGAGCCGCCGCCGAGGATCAGCACGCCGCTCGCGCCGCCCGATCGTTTCGCGTCGTAGACGATCGCGGCCGTCTGGGTCACGTCGCGGAGCGGGTCGATCGCGAGCTTGCCGCCTTCGAGTTGCAGGGCGGCCAGGTTCATGCCGATGCTGCTATCGCCGGGGCTCGATGTGAACACTGGCACGCCGGCCCGATACGCGGCCGCCAAAAGGCACTTGCCCTTCAAGCCGGTCTCTTCTTCGCGGGCCGACAGATACTTGCCCGCCAGGTAGTGGAACTCGGCCGTGCCCATCGTCTTCTGGAACGGCTCGCTGCGACACATCGTGCGATAGAACCGGTCGGTCCCGAGCAGACATTCGTAGTCGAACACGATGTCGTAGATTCGGATGACCTGATTCTCGCGGAGGGCGTAGTCGTCGAGCCCCGGCCGCGATTGATGCAACTCCATGCCGAGCGCGAAATGCGTGTCGTGGTACAGGTTCGCGCCAGTCGACACGATCCAGTCGATGAACCCCGCTTCGATGAGCGGCACGAGGCACGAGATGCCGAGCCCGGCCGGTGTCAGGGCCCCGCTCAGCGCGAGGCCGACGGTCGCGTCCGGAGCGAGCATCTTGCGGGAGTAGAGCTGGCAGCCTTCGCGAAGCCGGCCGCCGTTGTACGAGAGGAACACCGAATCGATCGCGTCGGCCAGGGGCATCGAGCCCGTCAGGGCCGGCGGGTCGATCCGCTTCTGGGAGATGCGTTGGAGCAGAGGCAGAGTGGTCGTTTCGCTCATGGGGAAATGATAGTGGTCACTTCACCGGGAACACGAGCGACGGCCCCGCGACGCTCGTTGCGCCCCCGTTACCAAACAGCCCTCCCCTCGAGACCGTCGAATGAGGTAGTATCCCTCACGTCCCTCCGACCGGGAGAATCTCATGCGCTGCCGATCCGCGTTCGCCGGCCTCGTTGGCTTGCTCGCCCTTTCGCCAATCTCCGCCGCCCCGAAAGAAGTGCCCGAACATAAACCCCAGGTCGAGGTCGTCTTCTGCCTCGATACGACCGGCAGCATGGGCGGCCTCCTCGAGGGGGCGAAGCAAAAGATCTGGTCGATCGTCAATCGCATCGCCGATGGCCGACCCGCGCCGGAGATCAAAGTCGGTCTCGTCGCCTTCCGGGATCGGAGCGATGCGTACGTCACCAAGCACTTCGCGCTCACGGCCGACCTCGACGAGGTTCACAAGAACCTGAAGGAGTTCAAGGCCGAGGGGGGCGGGGACACTCCGGAGAGCGTCAATCAAGCGCTCAACGAATCGGTCACCAAGTTCAAATGGTCCGATGGCAAGGAAGTGCTGCGGATCATCTTCCTCGTCGGCGACGCTCCGCCGCACATGGACTACGCCGACGACGTGAAATACCCCGAGACTTGCAAGCTGGCGGCCGAGAAGGGCATCCTGATCAACACCGTGCAATGCGGTCAGGACAAGGCGACCCAGCAAGTCTGGCAGGACATCGTCACGAAGGCGAACGGGTCGTACGCCCAGATCGCCCAGGACGGCGGCGTGGTCGCGATCGCGACGCCGTTCGACAAGGACCTCGCGGAACTGAACGGCAAGTTGCTCAAGACGAACGTCTGCTACGGTTCGGCGAAAGATCAGATCGCGGGCCAGATGAAAAACGCCTCGGCCGCGGCCCTACCGGCCGCCGGTGGCGCGGCCGCCGATAGCGCCGGCTTCCGATCCAAGGCCAGTCGCGTGGCCGCCAACGATTTGCTCGACGACCTGAAGGAAGGCAAGGCCAAGCTCGACAAGATCAAGGACGAGGAATTGCCCGACGAACTGAAGAAAATGAAGCCGGAAGAGCGGAAGGCCCACCTCGAGAAGTTGCAGAAGGACCGCGACGATCTGAAGAAGAAGGCCCTCGAACTCGACAAGAAGCGGCTCGAGTTCATCGACAAGAAATTGAAGGAAGACAAGGGCAAGGACGGCTTCGACACGCAGATCCTGGAAACGCTCCGCAAACAAGCGGCGAAGGCGAACATCAAGTATTGAGGCGAGTTCGAGTCATGTGTCAACGAACATCGTTGGCACATTGTCCAGGCCACAAATGTTACCGCCGCATGATGGCCGCGTCGTGGTTCAGGATCGTCAGGGCGACCGAGGCGGCGGCCGCGAGTTCAACTTTGTTCAAGGCGGGGTCGTTCTTGGCGTCGCCGACCGCGAGAGCTTTTTCCGCGACCTTCGGGTCGGCCGCGAATGCGGCGGCTTGTTCGTCGAAGAGGCGGGTCAGCACCGCGAGTTCCTTCGCGCTCGCGGGTCGTGTAGCGACGAGGCGGAACGCCCAGGCGACCTGATCCGCCCGCGACTTGCCGCCTTCCTTCAGCATGCGCTGGCCGAGGAATCGCGCCGCTTCCACGATGGTCGGGTCGTTCAACAAGGCGAGGGCCTGAAGCGGCGTACTCGTGCTTTGGCGTCGGGCGGCGCAGTTGCTTCGATCGGCGGCGTCGAACGTCGTCAGGGACGGTGGCGGGGCGGTTCGCTTCCAGAACGTATAGAGCCCCCGACGATACAGGTCCGGGCCGGTCGAACGCGGATAGTGCGGCCGACCCATCGCTTCGTTCCACAAACCTTCCGGTTGATAGGGATAGACGCTCGGCCCGCCGCGTTTTTCAACGAGCAGGCCGCTCACGTTCAACGCCTGATCGCGGATCATCTCGGCCGTCAATCGGCGCGGCGGCATTCGCCAGAGCAATCGGTTGTCCGGGTCGATCGACATGGGATCAACGCCCTCGACCTTGGTGGGCCGACTCGACTGGCGATAGGTGCTCGACAGGGCGATCGACTTCAAGAGTCGCTTCACGTCCCAGCCGCCTTCGATGAAGTCGCTCGCGAGCCAGTCCAGCAGTTCCGGGTGCGTCGGCCCCGAACCCGTCGAGCCGAAGTTGTCGGCCGTTTCGACAATGCCCCGGCCGAACATCTGTTGCCAGAGTCGGTTCACGGTCACGCGGGCCGTGAGGGGGTGATCCGGCTTGAGCAACCACTGGGCGAGCCCGAGTCGATTACGTGGGAGGTCGGCCGGAAAGGGCGGCAAGGCACCGGGGGTGTTCGCCGTCACGCGTTCGCCACGCTGATCGTATTCGCCGCGTTTCAGCAGGTAGGCCGGCTTCGCTTCGGGCATTTCGTCCATCACCATGATCTCGGGGATCGGGTTGATGAAGTCGCTGAGTGCTCGCCGGGCCGTTCGCAACGAATCAACGGATTTCGATACGTCCTTGTCGGTTGCCAGGAAGTACTCGGTAAGTTCCGCCTTCGCCAATTCCGTCTTGCCCGCAAGATCGGCGATTTCGATGGCCGTTAACTCTCGATTGAACACCTTGAATTCATCGACGAATCCCCCCTTGAAGCCGTTGTCCCGGAAGCGATAGCCGATCGCCAGGTTCGGCTCGCCGCCGTAGGTGATGTCCTTGCGGAGGCGATCGCGGATCACGGTTCGCTCGGTCGTCGCGCCATTCACAAAGATGTGCAGCCCGGCGGCCGAGCTTGAGCCGTCGTACGTCACGGTCACGTGCGTCCAATCGTGGAGCGGGATCGCCGTCTTGGTTGATACCTTCAGCGAGTTGCCCGGCCACATGTGATGCAACCCGAACGCGACACGGCCATCTTCGAGCAACAATTCATAGCCCCGGCTCCCGGCATCGACCGGGGCCTGACTGTGATGCAGAACCGTCATGCGCGGCGAGTGGGCCGGCACTTTCAACCACAGGCTTAAACTGAACGGATCGCTGCGCGTGAAGTGGCCGACGCCGGGAAACACGAAGCCGTTCTCGCCGTTGAGTTCAATCGCCTTGCCAACCTTGCCCGCGACGAGTTTCGGCCCCTCGTGCCCGTTGCCGGGTTGCTTCGGGTCGACCGAATTGGCGACCTGATTGGCCTTCAGTTCGTCGAACGAATAGGCGGCGATGAGGCCGGGCATCGTCAAGTCTTTCGGCCGTTTCCAGTCGGCGAAACGCCTCGTGGCCGACTCGCGAACGCGAGCCACGTCCGCTTCTTTCCTGGCGACGATCTCGCGGAGCATCGCGATCGAACGGTCCTGCTCGTCCGTCGAAAGGAGCAAGGCGGGGACCGGCGTCGCGGCCGTGAAGTACGACGTTTGGCCGGACTCGTCGATGTTTTGAAAGAACGCGAACAGCGAATAGAAATCGCGCTGGGTCAGGGGGTCGAATTTGTGATCGTGGCAGCGGCAACATTCGGTCGTGAGGCCGAGCGATGCCGTCCCCAACGTGTTCACGCGATCGACTACGTAGGCGACGCGAAATTCCTCGGCGACGACGCCCCCCTCTTCGTTCTGCATGTGCAGCCGATTGAACGCGGTCGCCAGCCGTTGTTCCTTGGTCGCGTTCGGCATCAGGTCGCCGGCCAACTGCCACGTCAGGAACCCGTCGAAGCGCTGATTGCGATTGAACGCCTTGATGACCCAATCGCGGTACGGCCAGTCGGGCCGCTCGCGGTCGAACTGGTAGCCGTGCGTATCGGCGTAGCGGGCCACGTCGAGCCAGTCGGCCGCCATTCGCTCGCCGTACCGTTCGTTCGTCAGCAAGCGATCGACGACCGTCGCATAAGCGTCGGCTGATGTGTCCTTCAAGAACGCGTCGGCCTCGGCCACCGTTGGCGGCAGGCCGGTCAGGTCGAAGGTCACGCGGCGCAGCCAGGCTTCGCGACTCGCTTCGGCCGACGGGCGCACGCCCTTCGATTCGAGTTGCGCCCGAATCAATCGATCGATCGGATGACCACCGGTGCCCGGTACGACCGGTTTCGCGAGCCGTGTCAGATACCACGGCTGGCCCCACTTCGCCCCCTGATCGACCCACTTGGTGAGCGTCTCGATTTGAGCTTTCGTGAGCTTGCGGTTCGCCTTGGGCGGGGGCATCAATTCCTCGGCGTCGTGCGTCGTCAGTCGGCGAATCAATTCGCTGTCGCCGCTTTTGCCCGGCACAATCACTGCCTGGCCATCGCGAACGCGAAACGCCCCCTCCTTCGTATCGAAGCGCAGCTTCGCCTTGCGGGCCTTCTCGTCCGGCCCATGGCAATGGAAGCAGTTGTCCGAAAGGACTGGCAACACGTCGCGGGAGAAGTCGACGTCCGCCGCCCGGAGAGGGGCGACGACAAAGAGAAGGAGGCTGAGTGTTCGGACCATGTTTGCATTTTAGTCGTGCAACCCGCGCATACAATCGCCTGCAACTGATTCCCCTGGTGTGCCCATGTCATCCGAAGACGA
>JANLUE010001504.1:0-4831 GCA_031363325.1 Gemmataceae bacterium | reverse complement strand
TGGTTTGAGGTCGCGATGGACGATGCCGCCCGCATGGGCGGCCTGAATCGCGTCCGCCAGCACGCCGACGAGTTGCGCCGCCTCAACTGGCGGTTGCGGCGTGCCGCCGTAACGCCGAGCCAGCGTCTCGCCCTCGACGTATTCGAGCGAAATGAACGGGCACCCGTCCGCTTCGCCGATGTCGTAGACCTGGACGATGTTGGGATGAACGAACTTGGCGACGGCCTCGGCCTCGGCGCGGAAGCGGGCCAGATGTTCGCCGCCGACGTGGCGACTCGCCAGGATCATCTTGATCGCGACGAGTCGATTGAGGCCCTTCTGGCGAGCCTTGTAAACGACCCCCATGCCGCCGCGCCCGATCACCGAATCAATCTCGTAGCCCGCGATCGACGGCAACCCATCCGAACTCGACTCGCCGTGCTTCGAGTCGGGTCGCGGCGTGAAGTCGCCGGTCGCCTGCCCGTTGGCAGGCACCAGGTCCGTCGTGCGGAGGGGGTCGACGTTCACGGGAATCATGAGATCGACTTGGCGTTCGGGGGCGGCAACTTTGACCAACTTTGTTTCGCATTGGGCCTCGATTCAAGCCACGGCCCGATGTTCGACGACGTACGTCAACTGTTTTCGCGAAGCTTCCAAAAGCTCTTCGTCTTCAATCCTCGCTGAGATCAGCGAGGACTGCCAACAACTCGTTGCGGACTGGATCGCTCATGACAACTTGTCTCCAATTCTCAATCAATTTCGAAGTAGACTAACCGATCTCAACTTGAAGCGAAAGAGATTTTTGGAGTGCTACCAAACTTGCCCTTCACGGGGCGTTCCGGCACAATACCCCACCTCCCACCTTTCCGCCGAGACTCGCACATGACTCGTCTGCTCTCCGCCGCAATTCTGGCGATTGGCCTCGCCGCGATCGCGGTCGCTCAGGCCCCGGTCGAAACCAAGGCGCACACGGCGCTCGTCCATTCGGTCGCCTTCAGTCCGGATGGCAAGCTCTTTCTCACGGCCGGGTTCGACAAGACGGCGAAGCTCTTCGATCACACCAATGGCACGATCAAAGAATCGAAGATCCTCGCGGGCCACGCCGATCCGGTTTACTCCGTCGCGTTCAGCCCCGATTCGAAGACGATCGCCACGTCGAGCCTCGACAAGACGATCCGCCTGTGGAACCCGGCGGACGGCAAGCAGAAAGCGGAGATCAAGGGCCATACCGACATGGTCGATGTGATCGCCTTCAGCCCGGACGGCAAGTTGCTCGCTTCGGGCAGCGGCACGGCGGACAAGTCGGTTCGCTTGTGGAACCCCGCCGACGGCAAGGAAGTGAAGAACCTGGGGGCTCACGCCGGCTCGGTGTACGCACTCGCTTTCAGCCCGGACGGCAAGTTGCTCGCTTCGTGCGGGGCCGACGCGGCGATCAAGATTTGGGACGTGCCGGGCTTGAAGATGGCGAAAGAACTGAAGGGCCACGAAGCCGGGATGGGCGTGACGGGAGTCGTGTTCGCGGGGGACAACAACACGCTCGTCTCGGTGAGCCAGGATCGGACGATGCGAGTCTGGGACGTGACGGCCGGCAAGGAGACGAAGAAGTTCGGCCCGACGCCGGACGATCTGTTCGCCGTGGCCTGGTCGAACGAGACCAAGACGATCGCGACGGCCGGCTACGCGGGCAACCTGAGCGTGTGGAACCTCACCGACCCAAAGCCCCTGTTCACGACGCGCATCAAGTCGCCGTGCTACTGCGTGGCGTTCGCCCCGGACGGCAAGTCGCTGGTCTCGGGGCACGACAACGGGACGGTGCAATATTTGAAGCGATGAGGGCGTGTCGCGCCTGTTCGCCGGGAGCAACGCCATGGCCTCCGAGCACAAGTCCCGCATTCGACGTTGGACCGTCGTCATCGTGCTGCTCCTGACGGTGTTTGGGTGCGGAATCGCCGATTTATTCCTTGCGAAGATTCGGCGATCGGCCGAGCGAATGAAGTGTAACAACCACCTGAAACAGATCGGCTTGGCCGCGCACAATTTCAACGATTCATTCGGTCATCTTCCCGCCGGCACCTCGGGCGACATGTCGCGGCCGCCGGACGAACGCCGGAGCTTTTTCGTCGACTTGCTCCCTTTCATCGAGTCCGATGATGGTCGATTGCAAAAAGCACCGGGCTGGCGTGAGGTCGCCGAGTTGGTGCCCGTCGATTGGAGTTGGCCAATGTTGCGATGCCCGGACTGGGGACAGACAGACCTTGGCCGAGTTCCAAGTGTTTCACCGTACTTCGGCCTTGCCGGACTGGGTCCGGACGCCGCCACTTTGGATCTCAAGGACAATCGGGTCGGCCTCTGGGGCTACACGCGAACGGCGAAACTCACCGATGTTACCGATGGACTCAGTAACACCTTGATGTTCGCCGAGTCAACGCGCGGCAACGACATTTGGTATCGCGGTGGGCCGTCCACCGTTCGCGGGGTCGATCAAACGGACGAGCCGTACTTCGGCGTCGATCGCCCGTTCGCCGGCACACATCGGACGGAGTCGCGGCTGATCTGGTGGAAGGGCGACGAGCCATTCGGCATGAATGTCGGGATTGCCGACGGGTCGGTTCGGTTTCTCAAACACGACTTCGACCCGCGCGTCTTCGATGCCCACGTCACGATTCACGGTGGCGAGGCCTGCGACGGATGGTAGCTCGCCATGGAACGTCGAGCGGATTCGATCACCCCTTCAACGCCGCCCGAATTCGTCCGACGAGTTCCGTGTCCTTCTCGTTCGAGCCACGCAACCAGTAGGTACTCGCGGCCACGTGGCGGGCTTGCCAATCGGGAGACATGTGGGCCGTATCTTCAAAGGCGGCCGCACTGAACTTGTAGTCGTGCGCGTCGTTTCCCTTGCGAAAGACGAGTCGTCGGCCGGCGTCGAAGACGGGTCGCGGGTCGGGGTTCGCTTTCAAATAGCCGAGCGCTTTGCGGGCGGCCGAGAGCCGGTTCTGACCGACGTCGGCGAAGATTTCATCGACCGACTTCGCGTCGAGCGGTTCGAACGAATCGAACCGAACGTCGGCCAGTTTGTACTTTCGTTGATCGAGTTCGTCGCGGAACAGCGTGAGGAACGAGGCGGCTTGCAGCAGCAGCCAGCGGCGCGTCGAATCGTTCCCGCTCGTCGCGAAGGCGAAGCGAAGTGCGTTGGTCGTTGTGACCGCGTGGAGTGAGACGATGCCGGGGCTGCGCATCAGAAGTTCCGATGCTCCAGCGAGGATCGCATCCCAGGCCGATCGCGCGGCCAAGCCACCGTTGAGCATGACACCGACCGCTTTCGCGGCTTCGTCGGCCGACGCGGTCCGGAGCGCGGCGAGCAACGCGCCGGCCGCGCCAATATCGGCTTTGCCATCCAGCCAGTCGTCGCGAATCGACTTCGCGAGCTCGGCGTTGACGCGCCCCGGCCGATCGGCGGGTTCGTCCGCTTTGCTGGGGTTCGCCGCTCCGCTTTGCAGGCACGCGTAGGCGAGCGAACGCAAGACCGGCTCGGCATGATGCCAGCCGATCACGTCGAGCGTTCGGCGGACGTTGGCCGCGAAGATCGCCTTGTGGCCGATCGCGCGGAAGTCGCGTGGAGCGAACCGCCAGAACAACTCCATCACCTCGTCGGCACCGCTCGTTCGGCATAGTCCCGCCATCGCCCCGTCGACCGCCTCGGTGTCCCAGGCGTTCATCGCGGACTCGATCGCCGCCTTGGCCTTCCGAGCCGGCGGAACCTGCGATTCTTTCACGGGCGGCATTCGCCAACCGGCCCGTTCGACTTTGTTCTGGGCCTGGGCCGATTTGAAGTTGTCGAGTGCCCACAGCATCGGCAGCCAACGATCCGCGTCCGGACCCGACATGCTCGAGAGGTGAGCCGCGTTCACCACGAGGACGGCGTGAAACTTGAATCCGACACTGGGCCGAGGCTCGACATTGCGAACTCCCGCCAGGAGCAATGCGGCCAACACGTCCCGATACGCCAGGCCCTTCTGAATGCGTGTGGCGACTTCCTCGATGAGCCGATCGCGCGGTGTTTCTTCGACGAATCGAACGAGCGGCTCAATGCCCGAATCGAGTCGAACGACGGCCGGGTCGAGCCGGGCGTCCTCGGCCGACACCGTCGGAAGTTGCGAGAGCAGCCCAAGCCCGCCGACGGCGGCCGACTGCACGAACTGACGACGCGAAGTTGGAATGGACATTGGCCGACCTCCGGAGAGTGAGAGGGGCATTCGTCATTGTGGATTCAACTACCCGATTGGACAACGCGGCTCAAGTGCGAGGGCGTCACGTCTACGGCCCGCGATTGAACCTTGGCGAAGTCGGCTTGGAGGAACTACCGGCGCAACGCGGAACGGACTATCCTGCCCGTATGAACCGCGTCCGCCACTTCGCGCCGTTGCTCGCCCTGGGGCTGATTTCGTTTGGGCGGGCCGCGCCCGAACCGGAGTTGCCGCGCGTGCCGCCGAAGTCGCCGGCCGACTCGCTCAAGGCGTTCGAAGTCAAAACAGGCTTCAAGGTCGAACTCGTCGCGGCCGAGCCACTCGTTCAATCGCCGATGGCGTGCGAGTTCGACGAACTGGGCCGGCTCTGGATCGTGGAACTGCCGGAGTACAACGACTACGCGGCGACGAAGCCGCACGGCAAGGGCCGAATCGTCCGGCTCGAAGATACCGATGGCGACGGGGTTTTCGACAAACGCATTGTCTTCGCCGACGGCTTGAACTACCCGACCGGTGTGTTCCCCTGGGATGGCGGCGTGTACGTCGGGGCCGCGCCGGAGTTGCTGTACCTGAAGGATTCGAAGGGGGACGGCAAGGCCGACGTTCGC
>JANLUE010001444.1:0-3503 GCA_031363325.1 Gemmataceae bacterium | reverse complement strand
CGGCGGGCGACGGGCAGGATTGCCGTCCTTCGCCAGTCCTCGCTCACGGCAGACCGCGAAGGGTATCGTCGTTCTGACGGAAAAATGTTGGCGAAAAGATTTCGCCCATCGCTCCAATTGATTGGTGGTCATTGCGACAGTTGAAACTCGATGGAATGCCCTTCGTGAAGTGACTATCGACTGTCACGTTGCTGCCTCAAAACTCCGCGCTCCCGGGCGTGCGGGGGAATGGAATCACGTCGCGGATGTTGGCCATGCCGCTCAGGAACAGAATCGTCCGCTCGAGGCCGAGTCCAAAGCCGGCGTGCGGAACCGTGCCGTAGCGACGCAGGTCCAGGTACCACTCGTAGGCGTGCGGGTCGAGGCCCTGTTCGCGCATCCGCGATTCCAACACCTCGAGCCGTTCCTCGCGCTGGCTGCCGCCAATAATTTCGCCGACGCCGGGGACCAACACGTCCATCGCCCGGACGGTTTTTCCATCGTCGTTGACGCGCATGTAAAACGGCTTCAACGTTCGCGGGTAATCGTGTAGGATCACCGGGCACTTGAAGTGTTGCTCGGACAGGTAGCGTTCGTGTTCGCTCTGCAGATCATTGCCCCAGGCGACGGGGTATTCCCACGTCTTCCCCGTCTTCAACAGGATGTCGACCGCCTCGGTGTAGGGCACGCGCTTGAACGGGTTGTTCAACACGTTTTCGAGTCGAGCGAACACTTCCTTGTCGATCCGTTCCTGGAAGAACTTCAGGTCCTCGGCGCACTTCTCGAGCGCGTCCTTGATGATTCGCTTCAGGAACGCCTCGGCCAGGTCCATGTTGTCGTTCAAGTCGAAGAACGCCATCTCCGGCTCAACCATCCAGAACTCGGCGAGGTGTCGGGGGGTGTTGGAATTCTCCGCCCGGAACGTCGGCCCAAACGTGTAGACCTTGCCCATCGAACACGCGAACGATTCGACCTGAAGCTGGCCGCTCACTGTGAGAAACGCGGGCTTGCCGAAGAAGTCCTTCGAGTAGTCGACCTTGCCGTCGGCCTTCGGCGGCGCTTCCGGGTCGATGGTCGTGACCCGAAACAACGCGCCGGCCCCTTCGCAATCGCTCGCCGTCACGATCGGAGTATGAACGTACAGGAAGCCCTGTTCCTGGAAGAAATCGTGAATCGACTTCGACACCTGATTGCGGAGCCGGGCGATCGCCCCGAACGTGTTCGTGCGCGGCCTCAAGTGGGCGATCGTGCGCAGGAACTCGAACGTGTGCCCCTTCTTCTGCAGCGGATACGTGTCGACCGGCGCGTCGCCGAGCACGTCGATTCGGCTGGCGTGCAACTCGGTCGCTTGTCCCTTCGCCGGCGAAGCTTTCACTTCGCCCTCGATCGAGACGCTCGCCCCCGTGTGCAACTTCTTGACCTCGGACTCGTAGTTCGCGAGCTCGCCCGGTGCGACGATCTGGACGTTTCCCTGGCACGAGCCATCGTTCAGTTCGATGAACGAGAACCCCCCCTTGGAGTCGCGGCGCGTGCGGACCCAGCCACGCAAGCGAACGACTCGCCCGACGGCCTCCGGCGAGCGAGCCTGAGAAACGGAAATGGTGTCCATGCGAAATCCCGGGAGAACCGAATCACTTCTTCGCCGGCACCGGCACGAATTCTTTCACCAGCTTTCCGGTCACCGGGTCGGACAGCCGCACGATGCCATCGAAGCCACCCGTCGCGACGACCTTGCCATTCGGGTGGTAGGCGATCGCATAGACCGGGGTTTTTACCGCTTCGAAGGTCGAGACACGCTTGCCGCTCTCGACTTCGTACACGCGGGCTTCACCCGTTCCGTCCAGACTACTGCCGGCCGCGAAGTGCTTGCCCGACTTGTCGAACGTCAACGCGTACACGCGGCCGGGCATCTTCTCGAACTCTTTCAGTTTGTTGAAGTCGTCGCCGATCACGCGCTTCACTTCGCGGTGCAACTTGTAGAGGCGCGGTTGACCATCGGCACCGGCCGCGAGCAATTCGTCGTACACCTTGGCCGGCACGTCCGGGGCGTCCGGCGGGACGACGGTCATTCGCTTCTTCGGCAAGCCGGTGGCGAGCGCCGCGCCGACGTTCGCCCAACCGCGTGGCTGAGCGATCGCCATGGTGAACTTGGCCGCGATTTCGGGCCGCATGTCTTTCGCAGGCCGGAGGTCGATCGCCAGGAGCCCGCCCTTCAAAGCACCCGGCGTGATGCTCGTCACGTTGTCGATGAAACGGTTCGTTGGTACTTCGGTCAGCTTCACCGAGCGATCGCGGCTGACCGAAACGAGGTGTTGGCCGTCTTGCGAAAAAACCGTGCCCATGACCCAATCGGAATGGGCTCCCTGGAAGACGACCTGTTTGCCGGTCGCGACCTCGAAGGCCCGGACCGTGTTGTCCGCACACCCGCAGGCCACGAGCTTGTTGTCCGGCGACCAACTCACGCCGTACACCGTGTCAAACGAAACCGGGATCGAGAGCCGCAACGTTCGCTTGGCCACGTCCCACAGTTGAATCTCGCCGAATCGACCGGGATCGCCGCCCGAGACCGCGAGCGATTGGCCATCGGGCGAAAAGGCGAGCGACTGAATTCGCTCCGACAACCCGACCAACCGTGCGACGAGCCCCGAGCCATCGGCCCGGTGCAACAGGACTTCGTGATAACCGGACACGGCGACGAGTAGGCCGTCCGGGGAGAACGCGATGGCCGTCACGACCGGGAGCGATTCATAAGTCGGCGGGTGTTGGGCATCGACGAGCGGTGCCTTGGCGGCGGCCGGCGTGTCGTCGGTCGCGCCCTGTTCGACCCACGCCGTGATGAGCTTGACTTGCGGATCGGGCAGGGGGTCCTTGCCCTTCGGCATACGCGCCCGACCCGTCACTTCGCCGAGCAAATGAATGAGCAAGCTGTCCTTCGGCTTACCGGCGACGATGCCAGGCTTGTCGCTATCGCCCGCCTTGAACAGTTCCGGGTAAGTCGTCATGACGAACCCGCCCAGCGGCTTGGCGGGTTGATGACAACCCTGACAGTGCTGCTGAAAGATGGGCCGAACTTCCTTGTAGTAGCTCACCTTGGCGGCCGGTGCCTGGGCGATGGCGAGCGCTGGGACGAACAAGACGGCGGAGAGTGTGCGAATCATTTTCGAGACCGGCGGGGAGTGGGCGGGCGAGCCAGGCGGGAACCGGGATTATAGCAAGCCGGAGACGCGGTGCGTATGCTGAATCGTTAGCCGCGAGGCGCTAGCCGAGCGCGTCTCGTCGGCACACGAGCGATGTTCGCATTTTCGGCGATCAGAACGAACCGATTGTGATAATCGGCGTGACGCGCTCGGCCAGCCCCTCGCGGCTAACGTTCAATTGACGAGGGCGGGCCATGCTTGCTCCGGACCAACTGGCCGAGATCGCCGAACTGGCCGGCGGGTTCATTCACGAGATCAAGAACCACGTCAGCACGGTCAATCTGAATTTGCAACTGTTGGCCGACGACTTCGCCGACCCCCAGACGC
>JANLUE010001383.1:0-1955 GCA_031363325.1 Gemmataceae bacterium | reverse complement strand
GATGGCTTCGAGGCCGGGGTGGGTCTGGAGCGAAGTACAATGTTGAATTTGAAACATGCCAGAACTTGAAGTCCGAGAGCGGACGAACGCAATGACCACGAGACCGACCCGCGGCATTCCCGAGGGCCTGTGGACGTCGTGCCCGAAGTGCAAGGCCACGCTCTACCGCAAGGAGATCGAGGCCAAGTTCCTCTCCGTCTGTCCGGAGTGCGGGTACCACAACGTCATCTCGGCCCGCGAGCGCATCCGCCAACTGCTTGACGAAGATTCGTTCGAGGAGTGGTTCACCAACATTGTGCCGTGCGATCCGCTGGGGTTCACCGACAAGATTTCGTATGCGCAGAAGCTCGTCGAAGTTCAAAAGAAGACGGGCCTGTCCGATGCGGCCGTCGTGGGCAAGGGTTTCATTCGTGGCCGGCCGGTGGTGATGTGCATTACCGACTTCTCGTTCATGGCCGGCAGCATGGGCTCGGTCGTCGGCGAGAAACTCACGCTGGCGATTGAAGAGGCGACCAAGCGAACGTTGCCGTTGATCATCGTGAGCGGCTCCGGCGGCGGGGCCCGGATGCAGGAAGGGATTTTGTCCCTGATGCAGATGGCCAAGGTGTCCTGCGCCCTGGCCCGCTACGATCAGGCCGGCGGGTTGTACTTGTCGATCCTGACTCACCCGACCATGGGTGGAGTCGCGGCAAGTTGGGCGCTCCAGGGCGACATTACCTTCGCCGAGCCCGGTGCGATGATCGGCTTCGCCGGGGCCCGGACCATCTGGAACACGGTGCGGATCGAATTGCCCGAAGGGTTCCAGACGAGCGAGTTCCTCCTGGAGCACGGGTTCGTTGATCGGATCGTCCATCGACGCGACCTGCGCACGGAGGTCGCGCGTATCGTAGACTATTGTGAGAAGACGTAGGTTTGGTGCTCCTCTCTCACCCGATTTTACGAGGCGTTCCTGTGGGACTGTTCTCCCGGATGTTTGGCGGCGGCACAAGCAAGGGATCGTCACCGGGCACGGCGGCCGCGCCGGTCAAGAAGAAAAAAGAAAAGCTGGCGATCGCCGATGTCTCCAAGCGTTGGGAGCTGCGCGGGCGAACCGGCCAGGGCAGCATGTCGAAGGTCTGGCACGCCTACGACAACAAGATCGGCCGCATGGTCTGCCTGAAACTGCTCGACAAGGTGAAGACGGCCCGGTTCGAAGAACGGTTCATCAACATGGGCCTGGAGAAGCCCCCCGAGGGGGCCGTCTGCATGGCCCTACGCCATCCGAACTGCGTCGGCACCTACGAACATGGTCGGACGACGCAGGGCGAACCGTATTTGGTGATGGAGTGGATCGACGGCCTCGGCCTCAACTACCTGATCGAGACCAAGAGCGCGCAACTCAAGGGCAATCGCCTCAACTACTTGAAGCAACTCTGCGACGCGGTCGAATACCTGCACGGCCAGAAGTTCCTGCACCGCGACCTGTGCCCACGCAACGTGATGGTCACCAAGAACGGCGAAGTGAAGCTCATCGACTTCGGCCTGACCATCCCCTACACGCCCGCCTACTGTCGGCCCGGCAACCGCACTGGGACGGCCGACTATCTCGCACCCGAGATCATCAAGCGGCAATCGACCGACCACCGCGTCGACATCTTCGCGCTGGGCGTGACCGCGTACGAAATCTTCACCGGCCAGTTGCCCTGGGAACGCTCGCTCTCGAGCGAAGAGACCTTGCGCAAGCACCTCAACTCGCCGTCGCGCGACCCGAAAGACGTGAACCCGGACCTGGACGAAGACCTCTGCGTCGCCTTGCGGAAGGCGATTTCCAAGGAGCCGACCGGCCGATTCAGTAGTGCGGCCGCGTTCAAGGCGGCCCTCGAAGCCCTGGGGCGAGACGACTACTAAATCCAATCGATCGCCCGTGCTGATCGACCAGGATCGGGTTGCCATCGGGGTCGACCGCGATGAAGCTG
>JANLUE010000190.1:0-2788 GCA_031363325.1 Gemmataceae bacterium | reverse complement strand
CTTCGGCGACACGCAGCTAGCCCCGGCCGATGGCTTCGAGGCCGGGGTCGCAGTCGCACGCACACGCGACATCAACTCGAATTGTCGGGCCGAGCGAATCGGTCGGTGTAGAACCACCATCTGGCGAGTCGGCTGCGCGAGAACCCGCGGCCGATTCTTTCGTGCGAGGGTCAGGCCATGTCCGCTTCAACGCCCGCGCGCCGACTGTCGCTCACGCTCATCGCCCCGTTCCCGTGGGCGCTGCTGCTCTTTCAGTTGCTCATCGTCGTGCCACGATACGACGTTCTGTTTCGGCAATTCGGCCTGGTCGTTCCGTTGCTCACGGTAACCGTTCTCGACGTGGCGCGCTGGGCCGGCTCGCACGTCGTACTCGCTTTCCTGTTGGCGATCGCGGGCACCGGGTACACGGCGATTCTCGCTCGGGCGGCCAGTTCGACCAAATCGCGGCCTCGGCGCTACTTGATCCTCCTAGTTGCTTTCGGCTTACCATGCCTGCTGTTCGCGCTCGCCTGGGTGGGCGTGGAATTGGCGCACCGTAAGCTAGACGATGGCTTGGCCCGTTGACCCCGACCCCTCGGCCAATGATTGTCACGATCGATGGTCCCGCTGGCTCCGGAAAGAGCACGGCCGCGCGCGGCCTGGCCCGGCGGCTCGGGTTCGAGTACCTCGATACCGGGGCCATGTACCGGGCCGTCGCGCTCGCCCTGTCGCGGGCCGGGCTCGCCTTCGACGACGAAGGGCCAGTCGTCGATTTTCTCAATCACCTGCGACTCGAAATGCCCGGCGAGCGCGTGCACGTGAACGGCGAAGACGTGACCGACGCGATTCGTTCGCCCGCGATGTCCGATGCGGCGAGTCGGGTGGCCGTCGAGCCGCATGTGCGAGCCGTCCTCGTCGGCATGCAACGTCAGGTCGCGATGGGCCGCAACATGGTGTGCGAGGGCCGCGATCAGGGGACCGTCGTCTTCACCGATTCGCGGTGCAAATTCTTCCTGACCGCCCGTGCCGAGACACGGGCCGCCCGCCGACTCGAAGAACTCCGGGCCAAGGGCATCGACGCCGAATTCGCGGGCGTGCTCGACGAGATGCGCGTTCGCGATTTTCGCGATTCGACCCGCGACGTTGGCCCGCTTCGCCAGCCGCGCGACGCCGTGGTCGTCGAAACGGACAACCTGTCGGCTGACGCCGTCCTGGATCGCATGGAGGAGGTCGTCCGTCGATGTCTCCGTGGCTAGCCCGCCGATGGTACGACCTGGGGTATTTCGGTTGCTTCTGGACGTTCGGCACGCTCTTCAGCCTGCGAACGCAGGGTGGCCAGCACATTCCGAAGACCGGCCCGGTTCTGCTAGTCTGCAATCACCAATCGTTCCTCGACCCGGTGTTGCTCGGGATCGCGAGCACGCGGCGAGTCTCGTATCTGGCCCGCGAGACGCTCTTCAAAAAGCGCTTGCCATCGTGGCTGATGCGGAGCTATGGCGCGTTGACGATCGACCACAAGGGCTTCAGCCGCGAAGGACTCCAGGCGACCATTGACTATCTCCATCAAGGGAAGTGCATCGGCCTGTTCCCCGAAGGCGAACGCACGCACGATGGCAAGTTGGAAGCGTTCAAGCCGGGGATTTCGCTGTTCTTGAAGCGCGTCAAAGCCCCGATCGTGCCGGCCGGAATCATGGGAGCGTACGCGGCGTTTCCGCGAACGCGGAAGTGGCCTCGAATGGCCACGCGGTTTTCGCCTGCGAGCGAGGCGACGATCGCCGTCTCCATCGGTCGGCCGATCGACCCGGCGAAGTATGTGGGCTGGCCGCGCGAGGACATGTTGGCCGACTTGCAACGGGCCGTGCAATTGGAAATGGATCGAGCCGAACGGCTCCGGCGCAAGGATCATAGCCGAGCGGCCAAGTCGTAAATCTCTTCGGCGTCGAAGACCTGATCGTTCTTCTCGAACAACTGCGCGACGGCCGCCTTGTGAATTTTCATCTTGGTATCGCCGACGCCGATCGCCCCGAAGCACAACACGTTGTCGCGGGTGACGGCCTTGTCCGTCACTTCAATTCCTTCGATGCCGGCGGGCGGAACCGCGTTCAAGTCGATCAGGACGCGCAGCGAGGCGTGCCCTTTCCAGACCTTCGCCGGAAGGAGTACGGCACCGGCCGCACCCGAGGCGATGACGAGGTCGCGGCCTTCGAGCGCCTTGGGCCCATCGCTGGAACTCGCGGTCGAGACGGCCTCGACTTTCGCATCGGGCAGAGCGGCCCGGATCGCCGCGCACGCGTCGTTGGCTCGGTCGAGCGAACGCGATCCGACCCGCACGTGAGCGCCCTGTCGGGCGAGCAAGCGCGCCACCCGCTGTCCGACCGGCCCGGTTCCGCCAAGGACCAGCGCTTTCGCTTGCCCGAGGTCCATGTGCCTCGACGCGGCCCGCACGGCGGCCGCGGCCGTCGTGTTGGAGCCGTTCGAATCGAGCATGACCGAGACGGTGAGGCCGTACTGGGGGATCAAACTTTTGCGAACCTCGGCCAGGATGGTTTCGCCATCGGCCACGTCGCTTCCGCCGACGAAAATGGCCGTCGATCGCAGGTCCTTCGGCCCGCGCGTGAAGATCGCCCCGTGCACGAGCCCCTGAACCTGATCCGGCTTCACTCCGTGGTGCGTGAACAGAAAATCGACCCCGGCATCGACGGCCACGACCCGATCGAACACGCTCGCCTGCGCGTCGGTGTCGAGTTGTACGAGAATTTTGCGTTTGTCGGACATGGTTCGCTAGTGGAAGAGGTTCGGTTGTCGGTTG
>JANLUE010001270.1:0-6846 GCA_031363325.1 Gemmataceae bacterium | reverse complement strand
GGGTTTGGGGTTGTGTTTGGTTGGGTGTGGGTTGTGGGTTGTGGTTATGGGTTTTTTTCAGGCTGGGTTGGCGTGGGGTGCACACCCCGCACCCCGCACTCCACACTCCACACTCGAACCCGTTGAGGCTCTAAAGCTGGTATTGGGCAGTTACACCGTAAGCTCCAAGGAGTGGGTGATTCGGCAGTACGACCACGAGGTGCAAGGTGGGAGCGTCATCAAGCCGTTGACGGGTGTGCTCGACGACGGGCCTTCGGACGCGGCGGTGATCTGCCCGGTGCTCGGTTCGTGGAAGGGGCTGGCGATCGCGAATGGCGTGAACCCGCGGTATGGCGACCTCGATCCGTACTGGATGGCCGCGTGCGCGATCGACGAGGCGCTGCGCAACTCCGTCGCCGTCGGGGCCGACCCGAATCGAATCGCGATCCTCGACAATTTCTGTTGGGGCAACGTGAACGACCCGGCCGTGTTGGGCTCGCTCGTCCGGGCGGCCGACGCGTGCAGAGATGTGGCGCTTGCATTTGGAACGCCGTTCATCTCCGGGAAAGACTCGCTCAACAACGAATACCGGTCCGGCGACCGGCGCATCGCGATCCCCGGCACGTTGCTGATCTCGGCCATGGGCATCGTTCACGATGTCCGCCAGTGCGTGACGATGGATCTGAAGGAAGCAGGCAACGAACTCTATGTGATTGGCGCGACCCGCGATGAACTCGGCGGCTCGCACTACGAGTTGGTCACGGGTGGTACGGGCGGCAAGGTGCCGCGCGTAGATCTGGAGCAAGCCCCCCGGATCTTCGCGGCCGTCCATGCGGCGATCACCAAGGGCCTGGTGCGAGCATGTCACGACGCGAGCGAGGGTGGCCTGGCGGTCGCGCTCGCGGAGATGGCGTTCGCCGGCGGAATCGGTGCCGACGTGACCGACCTGAAGCTGGCCGCCCCCGGCGTGTCCGACACGATTCGTCTCTTCAGCGAATCGCCGACGCGGTTTATCCTGGAAGTGAAGACGGCCAACGCGGCCGCCCTTGCCGAAGCGTTCGCCGGCCTGCCGATCGCCAAAGTCGGCGCTACGGTGAAGGAGCCGCGTTTACGAATCGCCGGCGAGAACGGCGAATGGGTGATCTGGTCGAAGCTCGACGAATTGAAGGCCGTCTGGCAGAAGCCGTTGAAATGGTAGAGGAGGTGCATCGTGCCGAGCCCGTTTCCGGGAATGGACCCGTACATCGAAGCATCCGAATCGTGGGAAGATTTCCATGTTAGCTTTCTGACGTACATTCGCGATTCATTGCGTCGTGAAATCGGCCTCGGCTACAGTGTGCGCATCGAAAATCGGGCGGTTCTGGAAGCATGGCCCGAAGAGGCCGACGAGCCGGTTCTGTTGGGCGAGTTCGGTCCGGGACCGATCACAATCGATAACGTGACGCCGCGCTTGGAGAAAGAGTCCTACGTCGTCGTTCGCCGACAGTCGGATCAGAAATTGGTTACTGTGATTGAGCTGTGTTCACCGACGACCAAGATGCCAATCGGCCGTGTCCAATACTCGCTCAATCGCGCATCTCTCCTTCGGCAAGATGTGCATCTGGTCGAGATTGATTTGCTGATTCGCGGCAAACGACTCACGATGAAAGCGCCCCTCCCGCCAGGTGACTATTACGCGTTCGTCTCTCGGGCCGAACGTCGGCCCACGGGTGAGGTCTGCGCGTGGTCCCTTCGCAATCGTCTGCCGACAATCCCAATTCCGTTACTCGAACCGGACCCGGACTTCCGACTCGACTTGGCGGCCCTGTTCGCCGAGGCGTACGAACGTGGCAGCTACCACCGGGAATTGAAATACACCGGGGAGCCACCGGCGTTCCTCCGTCCGGCCGATCGCGATTGGGTTCGAGATATGATCAAGGCCAAGCAATAAAGAGGGGGCACGTCGTGCCAAGTCCATTTCCCGGCGTCGATCCGTATCTGGAAGCGACTGCCTTGTGGCCCGGCTTCCACGACCGGTTCATTGTCTATCTGTCTGACGCGATCAACGACTCATTGCCGCCAGGGTATTGGGTCAACGTCGAAGAACGCGTGACGGCAATTTCACTTCCCGGCGAGGAGCGCCAATCGTTTGTCGGGGATGTTGGAGTTGCTTCGCGCCTCGGTGAACCTCTGGGCCGAGCTCGATCCTCTGATGGGGCCATCGCGACATTGGAGCCCGTGGCGGTTCAACTTCAGTACGAGGAGCCCGTTGCCGAAACGTATCTCGAAGTACTGAAGATGCCGGAGCGAGAACTCGTCACGGCCATCGAGGTCTTGTCGCCCTCGAACAAGGAAGCGCCAGGGCGAGAGGTGTATCGTCGGAAGCGGGACACTTTTCTGAACCAGTACGTTCACTTGATTGAGATTGATTTTTTGATTCGTGGCTCACGCTTGCCGATGAACGGCCCCCTTCCCGGCGGCGATCACTTCGTACTCGTTTCGCGGGCTGACCGAAGGCCAATGTGTGATGTGTTCGCCTGGACGATCCGTCGGCCGGTTCCAACCATCGACGTTCCGTTGAAAGGCGATGACCCCGCCCTCCGACTCGATCTTCAAGCGGTTTGGGCCAGTACGTTTGAGCGAGGTCGGTACGGCCCGATCCTCGACTACACCGCTGACCCACCGGTATTCCTCCGTGCGGAAGATCGAGCTTGGGCGCGCGAACTGTTGAATCCCAAGATTTGAAGTCGCCCGGAATCCGGTCAATTCACTCGACACGTCAACCCGCGCCCGGCGAGGCCCGCGAGCAGGTTCTCGACCGAGAGTTCCGCCATGCGGCGACGGGTCTCGACGGTCGCGCTGCCGAGGTGAGGCGTAATGATCACGTTGTCCAGGGCGAGCAGGGGATGATCGCGCGGCAGGGGTTCCGGGTCGGTCACGTCGAGCGCGGCACACAAGAGACGCTTGGCTCTTAGCGCTTCCGTCAACGCGTCCTTGTCGACGACCGCGCCCCGGGCCGCGTTGATCAACGTCGCGGTTGGCTTCATCCGGGCCAATTCCGCTCGATCGATCAGGCCACGCGTTTCGGGCGTGAGTGGCACCGTCAAGACGACGTGATCGGCCGTCGCCAGTAACTCATCCTTCGACGCGTTGCGGACGCCGAGTTTCGCTTCGAGGTCAGGGCGGCGATTCCGATTGCAATAGAGAACGGTCATGTCGAAGCCGCGCGCCCGCCGCGCGACTTGCGCGCCGATCCGGCCCAACCCGAAGATGCCAAGCGTCGAGCCGTGAATCTCGCGGCCGAGCAGGAACGACGGATCGTAGTGCGAGAAGTTCGGCCCGCGCGCATGGCGATCCCCTTCGACAATCCGCCGACCCGCCGCGAGGAGCAAGGCGAAGGCGAGGTCGGCCGTCGCGCCATCGAGGATGCCCGGCGTATTGCCGACCGGAATGTTTCGAGCCGTCGCGGCCGACACGTCGATGTGATCGACCCCGACGCCAAAGTTACTGATCGCGCGCGTGGCGGGAAACCGATCGAGCAGTTCGCCGTTCACGGTCGGGTGCCCGTACGTGTAGATCGCCGTGACGCGTTCGGACGTCGGCGTGTTCCACGGCACGAGTTCCACGCGGCCTGCGAGCAACTCGACGACCGTTTGCGAAACGGGCAGGTCGGCAAGGACGAGAGGGGTGGACATGGAAGGTCTGGTTTGGCCGTTCGACGTTCCGCCGCTATTTCGGCGGCCCGAGTACGGGCCCTTCCGGCGAACGAACCTCGCGCGGGCTTGGCACAATCTGAGCCGAGGCGAGCAACTTGGGCAGGCTCGTCAGGATCGACCCCGTTCGCGGTTGGGCCGGGGCGGGCACGTCCGTGAGCCGAGTCGGTGGTTCAACGAGGATCGGCGGCTCGGACGACTGAATCTTTTCCGGCTGGGGCCCCGTAACGGGCTTCGAGAAGGGCGAGGCGAGGGTCGGCAAGAACGGGGCCGGTGTCGGCGTCGGCCGGAGGACCGTACCGCCGGCGCTACCGCGTCCGGCCGTCGCGAACGGCGGCTCGGCGGACTGCGAAGCGGTTTCGGTCTTGTTCGCGGCGAAGTAGCCGAGCACTCGGTATTGCAACAGGGCTCGCCGAACGGCCAGCTTCACAGCGATCGACTTCTCGTTCGCCAACGATTGTTCGAGCGCGTAGCCGGCCTTCGGAGTGATCGGCCGGATCTTGCCGATGGCTTCGGCCGCTTCTTCGCGGACGTGGGTGCTCGGGTCGGATTGCAGAGACTCGGCCAGGGCCGCCAAGATGTCCGGGAACGCCTTGGCGTCGAAATCGCGCAAGGAACTGGCCGCGTTGGCCCGGTTCTTCTCGTCCTTATCGTCTTTCAGGACGGTCAGTAGGGCCGGAACATGAATGGCCGGGTCGATTTTGGCGGGTTTCTTGCTGAACGGACCGGCGGCCACGGGCATGGCAACACCGAGCGTCAACAGACTGCTGAGGATCAAGCGGTAGCGCACGTTGCGGAACTCCGTGACCGGGGCTCATCCATGACACTCTGACGCATGGATCGGCACGGCCCCACATCCCGCGTGGCCGAATTTCCGGGTCGCGTGTCTCCTGCCAACGCATTCCGGCGTCCAATCGATTTCTGCCTCGCCCGAATCATTGTCTTTATATCCCCGACCGGGGCTACGACCAATACAACCGGGTCGGGACCGGCCAGAAAAATGTTGAACCTGGGCAAAGCGTAACGGCCGGCGGGCTTTGGATGCCCGTCGGCCGTCAAAGGTTTCCGAGAATCGAGTTTGGCCTACCGGCGGACTCCGCCCGGCGTTCCGCCCGGACCAGCCCCGGTCGGCGACGCCATACCGGGTCCAGCCCCAGGGCCGATCCCCGTCTGCTTGGGAGTCAGGGCGGGGGCGTCGCTTGGCACGTCGGGCGGGGTGTTCAATCGCTCGGGAGGGATTGCGAATTCTTCGGTTTTCGGCGGGCGCATTTCCCGTTTCGGCGAGTTCTGACAACCGAGCGATGCGGCCATCGCCAGACCGAGTACGATCCACGTCGACTTCATGGGAACTCCCCGCCGTCCAAATTGGCGCGGCGGGAAGATAACCGAAGTCGCGATTGGGTCAAGGTGGGAATGCGTTACGTGCGGGGTCGTCGCATGTACTTGGACAGAAGCTCCGCCGCGGCACTGGAGCTATCGCCGTGCTTCGCCGTGTCCTTTTTGATCTCGCCGGACTTGCTCCCCAAGGCCGGCATTTCCATGACGGTCGTGGCGTCGGCCGAAGCTTGCTCGACGGTCGGGGCGGTTCCGATCGGGCCATCGTCCATGCCGAGCAACAGGGCGGCCGCATCGCCGTCCATGTCGGAGATCGAATCGGACAAGGCCGCCGGCGACTCGACGACGGTCGTGTTGGCACGGCGTTCGTCGAGTCGAGGCGCGGGCGGGTCCATAACTACGGTCGAGGAACGACCGGGCGAATCCGGCGGGCCACTCGCCCCCACGGCGACGGGCTGTTTGACGAGGTTGGGTCGGGCCATCACGGGCGAGGACTTGGTGATCGGCGCGTTGGCGTCGATCTTCATGGTGAATTCGAGGGGGCCGACCTTGAGGTGGTCGCCCGTTTTGACTTCGCGCTCGGCGGCGACCTGTTCGCCGTTCACGAACGTACCATTCGTACTGCCGCAATCCCGCACGAAGACCTTACCGTCCCGGACCGCGATGCCACAGTGCTGTTTGCTCACGGCCGGGGAGGCCGGGCGAAGCTGACACACGGGGTCTCGGCCAATGACGAAGTCGGCGCTCGTGACGGGGATGACTTTCCCCGTGTGGACGCCCTGGGCAACGACCAGACTCAGCTTCATGGAAAACGACCTCTCCGATTGACGGCCGATGCCCGCCCGACATCCTCGAATTGCGAGTCCGATGGAAACGAGCGCGGGTGGGAAATGGACTGGCCGGTTGGGCAACGGCGAGCCGACCGCGAACGTCACGGCGGAACAGCGAGAGCGAGCAACGCCCGATTCCGGGCGCGCCCTTATAATGATCGGCATCCACCAATCTTGTGAGGATTGTAATGTCATCCGGGGCGGCAATGCAACTCTTTTGCGGGTGGAAGCGCACGAATTTTTGCCGGGCCGCTCTCGCGGTCGGCCTATTCCCTCTCCTGATCGCGGCCGGGTGCATCGACCGACCCACGACAATCGATGCCGTTCCCGATCGGCCCCACTCGGGAGTTTCACTGACCATCGGAGTCGCCGATCCGGCCGATCACTCATTAATTCGCCAGCTGGCCGCCTCGTGGGCCTCACGATCCGGGGCGACGGTCTCCGTCTCGGAAACTCCTTTCGATGGCTCGGCGGACATCGGCATCGTACCCTCGGCCGAGTTGCCACGCTGGGCCGAGTCGACCAAACTCGCCGAGGTCCCGTTTGCGATTCGATCCCTCTCAAACTCGTATCGTTGGGAAGACCTCCTGCCGATCTACCCGACTCGACTGCTCACCTGGCGGACCACGCCGATCGCGATGCCGGTCGTCGGCGAAGGGATGATGCTCGTCTACCGGAAGGACGCCGTCCCAAGTCCGCCGCGGACGTTCGATGAACTTGCCGACCTCGCCGCCACGCTCGGGCCGAACAGCCTGCCCCCGGTCCCCGAGTCCGCCAGCCTTCGCGCCGCGGAGTTTTTCCTCGCCGCCGCGTGTTACGACCGGGTCGCCGTCTCGCGCCTGGCCGCCGGCGAATCGATCAAGGATGATTTTTTCACCTTCCAGTTCGACGCGGTCACCGGCGCTCCGCGCCTGGCGGCCGACTCGTTCCAGCACGTCGCCGAACTGTTCGCCCGCATGGCCAAGTTCCGTTCGCTGGCCAAGCCCCCGGCGGAAGCCTTCCGTTCGGGC
>JANLUE010001258.1:0-1662 GCA_031363325.1 Gemmataceae bacterium | reverse complement strand
TGATCGCCGACGACATGAAGGAAGAACACGCTCAGCCGTTCGGCTCGTTCGCGATCCACAAGCAACTCACGCTCGTCCAACTCGAAGCCTTGTTGAAACTCAACGCGGGCCTGCTCAATCAAGCCGCGTTCGTGAACGCCTACATCGGCAAGCTCCAGCCGGGGGCCGATGAGGATTGGCGGCGCGATCGCAAGCTCACGCTCGCCTATCTCGAACGACTCGAAACCTTCGTCGATCGGCTCGACCCGGTCCATAACTCGCTCAAGGCCCACGTCCTCTACCATCGCCTGGCGTACGATCGGGCCCAGGGGGTCTTCAACGCCGAGCGGTTCCTGAAGTATCTGAAGTTGCCGCGCCATCAGCCGTACATGGCCGTCAAGTGGAATGAACGCGAGGAATCGGTCCGCCACCCGGCCGACCTGAACGCCGACTACGCGCCGCTCACAATGTTGCCAAAGATCGGCAGCGATGAGCCGCTCGTTCGAAGCTACCTGAAGCACTTCTTCCTGGCCGCGACTTCGCCGAAGGCCTACGAGCCGTACATCGACGACGTTTACCTGCGCCATTTGTTCGCCGAAACGAAGATTGAGAATGGGCTCGGCGACTCGGAGACCTGGGCCTCGCAGCTTCCTCCGGAATTGTTCCGCCAGTTGAAGGACCGCATCGACATCGACTTCGCGTTCACGAACAAAACCGACTTCGCGGCCAACGAGGCCGTCTCGCTCGACCTATTCCTCAAGAACGTGCCGACCCTGCTTGTGAAGGTCTTCGAGATCAACACGCGGACCGTCTATCAGACGACAATGCGTGAAATCGATACCGATGTGAACCTCGATGGCCTCGTCGCCAACAGCGAGAAGACGCAGAAATCCGAAGACCCTCCGCTCCGTCGTCAGGCGAAGCGGTTCGAGTTCCCGGAACTGACCAAGCCGGGCGTGTACGTGATCGACTTCATCGGTTCCGGCAAGAGTAGCCGAGCCCTGGTTCGCAAGGGCCGCCTGCGGCCGCTCGTTTCGACGAGCACGGCCGGCCAGATAATCCGCGTCGTCGACGACAAGAACGAACCGGTCAACGACGCGTCCGTGTGGCTCGGCGGTCGGGAATACCTCGCCGAGAAGGATGGAGCGATCGTTGTCCCCTTCACGGCCGAACCGGGTCGTCGGCCGATCGTGATTCGCAACGGAGACTTCGCCAGCCTCGACTACCTGACCCATCAACCTGAAAGCTACCGCCTGACGGCCGGCATCCACGTCGATCGCGAGAGCCTGCTCACGCAGAAACTCGCCCCGATCGTCATTCGGCCCGGACTGTACCTGAACGACGAACCGACTTCGCTCAAGTTGCTCGAAGACGTTCGCCTGCGGATCACGTCGGTCGATCACAACAACATTCCCGCCTCCGTCGATGTGCCGAACTTTCTGCTGTTCGAGGATCGCGAATCAACGCACGAAATCCGCGTGCCGGCTCGGCTCCAGTCGCTCACGGTCACGCTGTCGGCCAAGGTGAAGCAACTGCAATCGGGCAAGACGATCGACCTCTCGGCCTCGCATTCGTTCGCGCTGAATGGCATCGACCGCACCGACAAGATCGAAGACTTGCATCTCGCCAAGTTCTCGACCGACTATGTGATTGAACTGCTCGGCCGCACCGGCGAGCCGAAGC
>JANLUE010001240.1:0-3085 GCA_031363325.1 Gemmataceae bacterium | reverse complement strand
GATCCTCCAGCCCAGGGTTGGCCGCGAAGCGGACTACCCTGGGGAGCGGCGGGGACTCGGGTTTAACCGAACGATTCGTCCAAAAGATTTCGCGCCCGACGCACTGTTAGGGGCTGTTCATGTCCGAACGTGAACTGTTCGAAGCGGCGCTCGAATTGCCCGGACCGGGTCGATCCGCGTTCCTCGAACGAGTTGATCCGGAACTTCGCGCCGGCGTGCTCGACCTGTTGGCGGCCCACGAAGCGTCCGGCGCGTTCATGGCCCACCCGGCCGGCGGTACCACGATCGATCGACCCCCGCGTGCCGCCGATTTAGTCGGAAGCCGACTTGGGCCGTACAAGCTGCTGCAGGTGATTGGCGAGGGCGGGTTCGGCGTCGTCTATATGGCCGAGCAGGAACGGCCAATCGGTCGACGGGTGGCGTTGAAGGTCATCAAGCCCGGCATGGACTCGGCGGCCGTCCTGGCACGCTTCGAGGCCGAACGGCAGGCGCTCGCCTTGATGGATCATCCGAATATCGCCCGCGTCTTCGATGCCGGCGCGACCGAATCGGGCCATCCCTACTTCGTGATGGAGTTGGTCAAGGGTGTCTCCGTCACGGAGTTTTGCGACGCCAATCACATGTCGCCGGCCGACCGATTGCAACTGTTCATTTCCATTTGCAATGCTATCCAACACGCTCATCAGAAAGGAATCATCCATCGCGATATCAAACCGACGAACGTCCTGGTCACGCTTCACGATGGCGTACCCGTTCCAAAGGTGATTGACTTTGGCGTCGCCAAGGCGGTCGCCCAGAAGTTGACGGAACGCACGCTGTTCACGGCGTACGGCCAAATGATTGGCGCGCCCGCGTACATGAGCCCGGAACAGGCCGAGATGTCTGGCCTCGACATCGATACGCGGAGCGACATCTTTTCACTCGGTGTCTTGCTGTACGAATTGCTCACGGGTACGACGCCGATCGAAGGAACGCGCATCCGCGCGGTGGGCTATGCGGAGATGCAGCGCTTGATCCGCGAGGAAGAAGCTCCCCGGCCCAGTTTCCGGCTCTCGTCCCTGGGCGAGACGGCCACCTTGCTGGCTGGCAATCGCGGCACCGATGCACGGCAACTGGCTCAACAACTGTCCGGCGACCTCGACTGGATCGTACTCAAGGCCCTGTCGAAGGATCGCAATCGACGCTACACCTCGGCGGGGAATTTCGCGGACGACATCGATCGCTACTTGAAGCGGGAAGTCGTCCAGGCCCGGCCGCCATCGACGCGTTATCGCTTGCAAAAGTTCGCACAACGCAATCGACTCGCGGTTCGGGCCGTGCTGGCGATCGCCGCGGCGCTTTTGGTCGGAACGGGCGTCGCCGTCTGGCAAGCAGTGGTCGCAACGCGAGCCAAGGACCGGGCACTCGAGGCGGCCGTCGCGGAACGTCAAGCGAAGGATCAGGCGCTGGCAGCGGCCGAGGCCGAAGGCCGGGCGCGAGCGCGGGCGGAACTCCGTGAAGTCGAGGCCAAGTCCGCGCTGGATTTTTTGACTCAACGCGTGTTCGCGGCGGCCCGGCCAAAAGGGCACGGCGGCGGTCTTGGTCGCGACGTGACTTTGCGAGCGGCCCTGGAATCGGCCGTTCCGTTCATCGAGGAGAACTTTCGCGATCAGCCGATTGCACAAATTCGCTTGCGCTGGACCCTGGCCTCGGCGTTCGCGGGTTACGGCGAGCATAAGCGGGCCGCGGAGCAATACGAACGCGTACTCGTACTGTTGACTCGTCATCGCGGGCCGAGCGATCCCGAGGCGATCGCCGCCCGGGTCGATCGGGCGGCCATGATGAGCGATCTCAAGCCGGCGACGGAAGCGGTGATTCTTCACGAAGAGGCGATGCGAGCGTGTTCGACTCACCTTGGCAAGGCGAATGAGACCACACTTCGCGCCGTCAACAATTTGGCCAACTGTTACCAGGACCTTCGACGTTTCGACGATGCCCGGAAGCTTTACGAACAAGCCTTACCCATTTTAGACTCGATTCACGGTCCAAATGGCCGATTCACGTTGAGTTGCCGACACAACCTCGCGTGCGTGACCCATTCGCTGGACGGGGCGGAACGGGCCGTGCCGCGCCTCGAAGAGGTGTACGAATTCCGGCGAACACACTTCGGGGCCGGCGATCTCGAAACGTTCGAGTCGATGCACGAACTCGCGAACTGTTACCACGAACTCAAACGACATCCCGATGCGTTGAAGCTACGGGAGAAAGTCCACGCCGGTCGCCTGGCCCAGCTCGGTTTGGAGAACGCACTCACGCTCAAGAGCATGAACAATTTGGCCAGTAGTTACGAAGCGATGAAGCGAAACGCCGAGGCGATCGAGTTGCGTGAAAAGGCACTGGCGGGTTGTCGAATCGTGTTCGGGCACATTGACCGCGAAACATTGTCGAGCATGCACCGACTGGCGCACGGCTACTGGAACGCGAGTCGACGCGACGACGCCCTGAAGCAATATCGCGATACGTTGACGGCCCGCGAAGTTCATCTGGGCATGGCGGATCCGCAGACGCTCGAGACCATGGTCGACGTGGCGGACTGCCTCGTCGCAGTGAAGCGGGGCGCGGAGGCCGTGCCGATCATCGACGAAATCCTGCGGCGCATCGCGGGCCGTCCCATCGATCGAATGTTGGCGTCGAAGGTCATCGCCTTGCGGATGGGCTACTTTCGCTCCATGAAAGACCCGGTCGGTTTGCGAGCGACCGCCATCGCGTGGGAGCGACTGGAACAGACCAACTTCGAGTGCCTGTTCATCGCCGCCAAGATTCGCGCCGTGACGGCGATGGTGCAACGAGGCGTTGAGCCGTTGGACAAGGCTCTCGTCGAAGCCGATGAACGTCGAGCCGTTGAATGGCTGCGAAAGTCAGTCGCTGCCGGTTGGCCCGACCCGGACCACCTCGCGAACGACAAGGACTTCCGCGAACTCAAGTCCCGCTCCGATTTCCAGAGCATCCTCGCGGGCGGGCGCGACAAGAATTGACGGGCGCTCGAGTGCGACCCCGGCCTCGAAGCCATCGGCCGGGGCTAGCCGCGTGTCGCCGAAGCGGCTCC
>JANLUE010001226.1:0-1349 GCA_031363325.1 Gemmataceae bacterium | reverse complement strand
GGAATCCGCGGACGCGCTCGGCGAGCGCCTCGCGGCTAACAGGGACTCGTGTGTTTTTCGGCTACATCAGCCGGATGATCCTGGCCGAGTTGGTCAAGGTCTTCCTCATGTCGCTCGTCGCCCTGACGGGCATGTTCCTGCTCGCGGGGCTCATCCAGGAAGCCACGCAGAAGGGGCTGTCGCCGACGCAAATCGTCATGGCGATTCCGTTGATCATCCCGAATACGTTGCCCTTCACGATCCCGGCCACGACTCTATTCGCGACGTGTGTCGTCTATGGCCGGATGTCGGCGGACAACGAGGTGCTCGTCCTCAAGGCGGCCGGCGTCGATATCTATCGGCTGCTCTGGCCGGCCCTGGTTCTTGGGCTTGCCACGATGTTGATCACGGCCGGCCTCTATTACGACACGATTCCCCGTTCACAACGACTGTTGCGCGATCGCTTGCTGAAGGACTCCGAGGAACTGATCTACGGCATGATCAAGCGCGAAGGCGGCATGCGTCAGTCGAACCTCGACTATGCGATGTTCGTCCGCGACGTCCAGGGCCGCGACCTGATCGATGTCGTCGTCAAGAAACGCAAGCCCGATCGAACGGGCTATGAGTTCGTCGCTCGGGCTCAGTCGGCCCACTTGCGGGTCCGCGAGATCGCCGACGCACCGGACACCGGCAAAGGCAAGCCGCTTGAGATCGTGGTCGTGATGGATCGCTGTTTCGTGGACTCCCAGAAGGGGGAGTCGTCGGCCGACTTGCTCCGCCAGGAATACGCGATGCCACTACCGGACGCGATTTTCGGCAAGGACCCGGGCACGCGGCCGGCCAGCCAGACCTGGCAAGAACTGTTTCACTACAAGGTCATCGCCAAGGGCAAAGTCGACGCGATGCGATCGGAGATCGACGAGCTGAAGGCTCGTGGCAAGGAACGAATCAACAATCGCGCCGCCGTCGATCTGGCGATCGAAAAGGAAGCATTCGCGTTCAAGCAAGTTCAGCGCGACTTGCGCATGATTGAAACGGAAATGCAGATGCGTCCGGCCCTGGCCGTCGGGTGCTTGTGCTTCGTGTTGATCGGCTGCCCGGTCGGCATCTGGGCCAACCGGGCCGACTACCTCAGCGTGTTCATGATTTGTTTTCTGCCAACAGTGTTCGCCTATTATCCCCTCTCCCTCGCCGGCACCAACCTGGCGAAAGACAGCAAATTCCCGGTCTATTCCGTGTGGGCCGCGGACGTTTTGTTGTTCGTGGTGTCGCTGATTCTGATTCGACGCTTGATGAAGCGTTGAGCCGATCGGCTGACAACGAATGTCCAATACTCAGGCGAACTGTCGAGACTTGGCATTGGTTTTCAG
>JANLUE010000300.1:0-5007 GCA_031363325.1 Gemmataceae bacterium | reverse complement strand
AGGCCGCATCCGTCGGTCGGCTCTTGATTCCGTTCGTCGATGAACTCGTTCAATCGGGGTTGATTCTGAATCCCGGCCAATGTTACGGGTACAAGTGGCCGCCAGTCGTCGGCGGCGAGTATTCGGTTGAAAACTCCTTCGCAATCTCGATCGCGGAACATCTAAGCTTTCACGCCGACTTTCATAATCAGATCAAGGATTTGCTGGACGGGGCGCAGGTCCATGTCAAAGTGGTAAACTAACCCGACTGCAGAGTTCGTGCAACCAGAGGCGACCATGACCGGGGGCACCAAAACCGTCAACGACCTGTGCGCCGAGATCGGCATTGACGCCCGGCAACTGGCCGAGCGGTCGGGCCTCGACGATGGCCGGGTGGCGGCGATCATCCTGGGTCGGTGGACCCCCAGTCCCGAAGAACGCGATGCGATCGCGCGGGTGTTCGGCCTCACACGCGACCGAATCGTCTGGGGGCACAAGACGCCCGTGCAGCACTTGTATGGCCAGGGGCCGGCCTGACCCGTCACCACATCACGCCGACGCGGGGCGGTGGCTTGTTGCCGCGAAGCATCAAGCCCGCCTCGGCCAAAACCGCGAGGGCGGCCACAAGGTGAAGCAACACCGCCAGGCGAAGCCACGGCGTTGTGCGGACCATGGCGGCCCCTTGCATGAGTGCGGCCGTCATCTCGACCCGTTGCATCTTTTCCGGCGTGTTCGCAGCCGCCTTCTTTTCCGCGTATTCGCTCTCGACTTTGTCCCGCACCGCCCGTTGCAGGCCGAACCCCGACGCCCATTGGGCCATCAAGAACATCAAGGTCATCACGCAAAGCCCGCCGAGCAAGAGCGGCCGATATTGCCAGAGTTTTTCGATGCCCCCGGGGAGTTTCACTTTTGAAACCGCGAGGATCGGCCCCGCCCAGGCGACGATCAGGGCCAGAATCAGAAACGGTAAATAGGGGAGCAACCACCAACTCGTATGCAGTTTTTCGTCGAATGTCTTGGCCAACTTGAGTTCGTCTTCGGCCACTTCGTCCTGGCTGAAGCCGGCGAACAGGCCGCCCCAGGCACTTTGCGAATAGGCCGAGTACCCGGCCGGATACATGCCATTCCAACTGAAGAAGGTCAGCACGAAGATTACGAACAAAGCAGCCGGCGCGACCCAGCGAACGACGGCCGGGTTCAGCGTCAGCGACTTGGTGCGAGCGTAGCCGACCGTTGGGGCGGACTCGACCGAATCCGGAAGTTGCACTGGGGGCTTCTCGGGCATCTGCGGCGGAAGGTTTCGCGGAATGGCGGACGCCGGGACCGTGACCGGAACGGACTCCGCGAGCGGGGCCGGCGTCGAGTAAAGCTGCGGCGCGGCGAACTGCTGCCCGCAATACATGCAGTTGATCGGCTTGCCGGCCGAATCGTCCGGGACGGTCAGCGACTGTTGGCAGAACGGACAGAGAAGTCGCATCGGGAGCCCGCGGTTGGAGATGAGGGTCGCCATCTGTTGTATGGCCGGCCGAGACATTGGAGCGAGCTTCGCACGCGCGAATTCGCCACGATCTCCGGGAATAAACCGACCGTGCCCGCATCACACTTCTCAACTCCCGCCCGCTCCGATTTCCGAGGCCGATATGCGTACCCTCCCGCTCGCGGCGTTGGCCGACTGCCGTTCACGCACTACGCCCGGTCGATCATCTTCATCGCCTGATCCGAGTACCGGTTGCCGGCGACCGGCGGCAAGCCGGCGTCGAGATACGCCAATTCGTCGGCCGTCAGTTCAATGTCGGCGGCCGCGAGATTCTCCTTGAGATACGTCCTTCGCTTCGTGCCGGGGATCGGCACGATGTCCGGGCCACGGGCGAGCAGCCATGCCAGCGCGATTTGACCCGCCGTGCGACCCTTCTTCGCCGCGAGGGCCGACACGGCCGCGACTCGCTCCATGTTGCGGTCGAAGTTCTCGCCCTGGAAGCGGGGCACGCTACGTCGATTGTCCCCGTCGGCCGCGTATTCTTCGGCTCGCTTGACCCGACCCGTGATCAGCCCGCGACCGAGCGGGCTGTACGCCACAAAGCCGATCCCAAGTTCCCGGCACGCCGGCAGAACCTCGGACTCGACATCGCGCTCGAACAACGAGTATTCCGATTGCAGGGCGCTGATCGGGTGAACCTTCATGGCTCGGCGAAGCGTTGTCGGGCCGGCCTCGGACAGGCCGAGGTAGCGAACCTTGCCCGCCTTCACCAGTTCGGCCATCGCCCCGACCGCATCCTCTATCGGCACGGCCGGGTCCACGCGATGCTGATACAGCAAGTCGATAGAATCGATCCCAAGTCGGCGCAGCGAACCCTCGACGACTTCGCGAATGTGCTCGGGCCGGCTATCGGCTGCGGAAATCGTCCCCTTCGCATCGAACACGAACCCAAACTTCGTGGCGATTGTCACTTGCTCGCGTCGGCCTTCGATCGCTCGCCCGACGAGTTCCTCGTTCGTGAACGGGCCATACACCTCGGCCGTATCGAGAAACGTGCAACCCCCATCAATGGCCGCCTGGATTGTGGCGATCGACTCGACTTCGTTGCGATCGGTCCCGTAGGCCCAGGTCATCCCCATGCAACCGAGCCCCAGCTCGGAGACGACGAGGCCCTGGCTGCCAAGCTTGCGGTGCGTCATTGTGCTTCGCCCCTGGAGTGAGGAGATCGTTTTAGCTTGGCGTCAGCGAGTTTCAAAGTGGCGGGCCGCCGTCGGGGCACGACTCAATTGCGAATCGTCGGCCGTACCAGGTACAATTCCGTTGGAGGCAGTTATGACGCGCTACGTCGTGGTCCGCGATGTCGCGCCGGGTCGTTTCAACATTTGACCGGAGCCCCCGCCATCGATCTTTTCGCTGATGTCCGAAACGAGAATCGCCAGCGGGCTCGGCCGTTGGCCGCTCGGATGCGGCCGCGCACGCTCGACGAGTTCGTCGGGCAGGAACATTTCTTCGGGCCGGGCAAGTTGCTGCGGCGGATGTTGCAGGCCGATCGACTCAGTTCGCTCGTCTTCTATGGGCCGCCCGGCACCGGCAAGACGGCGCTCGCGCAACTGATCGCGCTGCACACCAAGAGTCGCTTCAAGGCGATGAACGCGACGGCGGCCGGGACCAAGGAGGTGCGGGAACTTCTGGAGGGAGCGCGACGCGATCTCGATTTGCACGGCGAACGGACCATTCTGTTTCTCGATGAAATCCATCGCTTCAACAAGACGCAACAGGATGTGTTACTTCCGGATGTCGAGGACGGGGTGATCATTCTGGTCGGGGCGACGACCGAGAACCCGTTCTTCTCGATCAACACGCCGCTCCTGAGTCGCAGTCAGATCTTCACGTTCGAGCCGCTCTCGAAGGAGCACATCAAGACGATTGTGCAACGGGCGGTCGCGGACAAGGAACGCGGGCTCGGCGAAACTGAAATCAATTTGCACACGAACGCGCTCGAGTTCCTGGCCGAGATGTCGGATGGTGACGCGCGCCGAGCGCTTGGCGCCCTCGAAATCGGCGTGCGTTCGTCGACGGTCGAGCCGGTCGAATACACGCTCGAAGTCGCGCAGGATTCCATTCAACGCAAAGTGTTGAACTACGACCCGACCGGCGACACTCATTACGATCTGGCGAGCGCGTTCATCAAGAGCATGCGCGGCAGCGACCCGGACGCCGCAATCTACTGGCTCGCCCGGATGTTGGAATCGGGCGCCGACCCACGCTTCATCGCCCGGCGAATTGTGATTCTCGCGAGCGAAGACATTGGCAACGCCGACCCCCAGGCCCTTCTGGTCGCGATGGCCGCTTGGCAAGCCGTCGAGTCGGTCGGCCTGCCGGAGTGCCAATTGAACCTGTCGCAAGCGGTGCTGTACCTCGCGACCGCGCCGAAGTCGAACGCCGCGACGAAAGCAATCGGCGCCGCCCGCGACGACGTTCGCCAGGGCCGCACGATTCCAGTGCCCAAACACCTGCGCGACTCCCATTACAAGGGCGCGAAAGAGTTCGGCCACGGCACCGATTACAAATACGCCCACGACTTCGAAGGCGGCTTCGTCGCCCAGGAATATCTGGGCGTTGACAAGACGTACTACGAGCCAACCGACCGGGGATTTGAAATTGAAATTCGCAGACGAATGGAGGAATGGAAACGAAGGAAGTCGGAAGGGGGTGGGGCGTGACGGAAGTACGGTGGTTGAATGGAACAAGACCCATCGATTTGCTCTATCACCTTCGATTCGAAGCAAGCGAACGAAGGACGATCTTGTTCAACTGCGCTTGTTGTCGGCGAATCTGGCACTTAATTGACTCGGAGGACCGTGGCGCAGTCACGGAGGCGGAATCGAATTGTGATGATCGGGTGGCCTTGCATGAGTTGGATCTGCGACTTGAGCCGGAACAAATCGCCGACCTTGTAATGCACGGACTCGGCCCGCCAAATCATGAAGTGAGTGAAGATCTTCGGCACCTGCTCTCCACACGCACGGCGATTCGATTGCGACTCGGCGGCAGAGGTTATGGCATTGGCTCGCTTGCCAACGCCGTTGCCGGTTTGACCGCTGGCGCTGCGAGCAAAGATACGCGATCATCAGTGCACTCGGCCGCGTTACAAGCCGAAGAAGAATTTCAAGCACGTCTTGCTCGCGACATCTTCGGCAACCCCTTCCGCCCGGTCACGTTCGACCCGCGTTGGCGATCGTCCAACTCAGTCGAAATCGCCCGCACGATTTACGAGGACCGGGCCTTCGACCGGATGCCGATCCTGGCCGACGCCTTGATGGACGCCGGCTGCGAGGAGCCGCGGATCATCGAACATTGCAACGGACCGGGGCCACATGT
Source organism: Gemmataceae bacterium (assembly GCA_031363325.1). Taxonomy (GTDB): domain Bacteria; phylum Planctomycetota; class Planctomycetia; order Gemmatales; family Gemmataceae; genus SIAJ01. The sequence continues at coordinate 170 of JANLUE010000300.1, read as the reverse complement.
GCGCGGGTGTTGGGTCGTGGACTTAGTGCTGGGGAAGGAGTGAGGTATGACAGAGAGCCAATGGTTGACAAGTCGGCGGCCTGGTTTAATGCTGAACTTTATTTGCCGAAAGTCGACGCATCGAAAGACAAGGCTTTACGCGGCCGCTTGCGTTCGCCGTGTGATTGACC
>JANLUE010000298.1:0-3704 GCA_031363325.1 Gemmataceae bacterium | reverse complement strand
CTCGATCAACTCGACGAAGAGTTCCGTGAGTATGCGGCCCAGATGGCGCGCGAGAAACCGGGTCAAACGCTGGACGCGACGGGACTCGTGCACGAAGCGTACTTGCGGTTGCTCGGCCCCCAGGGGCAGTCGCAGCCGTTTTCGAATCGCCGACATTTCTTCGCCGCGTCCGCTCAGGCGATGCGGCACATCCTGGTCGAAAGCGCGCGGCGAAAAGGGAGCGTGAAACGAGGCGGCCATGGCCGGGCCGACTTCGATCTAGCATTGCTCCCCGCGCCGGAACTGGCCGAGGAACTTCTCGCCGTCCACGAAGCCGTCGATGGGCTCGCCGCGACCGACCCGCAAGCCGCGGAGTTGGTCGGCCTCCGCTATTTCGCCGGCCTGTCGATCCCGGAGGCGGCCGAGGTGTTGGGCATCGGCCCGCGCTCCGCCGATCGGCTGTGGGCGTTCGCCCGGGCCTGGCTTCGACGCGAAATCGCCGGGACCGAACCCGCCAAATAGTCTTTGCCAATTTTCTTGGCGCGATTCTCGCGCCAAACGCGCCTACGGGGATGTCGGGCGGAATTTCGCCCGGCATCTCCCGGGTGGCGAGTCTGCACGCCCGGCCTGGTTTCGCGCCGGCAGACGCTCCCGCGGAGCAACCCCATGTCCCCGATCAAATCTCGAAAACTCAATCTCTTCACGCTCGAAGATCGCCTGGCCCCGGCCGCCCAACTAACGGCCACGCTCGACCGCGCCGATCGCGTGCTTCGCATCGAAGGAACGGACCAGACCGACAACATTCAGCTTCGACACGTCGATGGCCGACTGTCGGTGGACGGCATCACGATCACGGTGGTCGACGTCGATCTTGTGGGGACGTTAGATAGCGTCGCGGACGACGAGGTCGGGGCCGTGGACATTCGAGCCCTGGACGGGGACGATGTGGTCGCGGTTGGTGGGCTGGCACCCGGCGTTGCGTTGACCGTGAACGCCGGCGTCGGCAGCGATCAGACGGGGTTCTTCGAAACGTCCATCGGTCGAACCGTCTCGTTCGACGGCGGCGGAGGGTTCACCGACTTGCGGACCGGGCCAAACAATTACACCTTGACCGAAGGGGTGATCGGCGGGGCAGGTTTGAACGTCTCGTACAACGGTTTCGGCTACGTCCTGTTGCTGAGCATCAACGGAACGACAGACACCTACAACGTGGAGGGCGTCGGAGCAGGCACAAACCTTTACCTGTGGGGATACGCCGGGAACGACATCTACCAACTCGGCGGCCCGGCTGGGCTCGACAACATCCGGGGCGGAGTGTTCGCCTCGGGCATGGACGGGACGGAATCGTTGACGATCGACAACACCGGCGGAACGGGTGCTCGCTTCGAAGTCGATTCGAATCGGACAACGTTCGCCAACGGTGGGTTCGTCGACTACGCGTCCGGAGTCGAGTCGATGGCGTTCGTCGGCGGAGCCGGAGACGAGACGTTCGCGGTCGCCGGCCTTCCGACGGGGGTGCCGGTGTCGATGAACGGCGGCGACGGGACGAACACGTTGGAATACGTGGAATCAACGGGCCTGGTCGCCTGGTATCCGGGCGAAGGAAACGCCGTCGATAACGCGGGTGAATACCCCGGTCGACCTTCACCAGGGCTCGAATATGGCGAGGGTCGCATCGGTCAATCGTCGTTCTACTTCGACGGTGTGAACGACTTTGTGCGCGTGCCGAACGCGGCCGCCCTGAACACTTCGATGGTCACCGTCGAGGCCTGGGTCAAATCCGACCAGACCGGACCGAACCAGTACATCCTCGCCAAGGGCGCCGACTACGACCGAGCCGCCAGTTACGGCCTCTACACGGGGGCCAATGGCGGACTGCAGTTCTACATCGCCGATGCGACGACTGTGGTCCAATCGGGCGACGCGGGTTCGGGCGTTTGGGACGCCGAATGGCACCATGTCGTCGGCACCTACGACGGCAAGGCGGTTCGTTTGTTCGTGGACGGCGTCGAAGTCGGAACCGGATCGCCCACGAACATCGCAATTGACTACGCGATGGGATCGACCCAGGACCTTTACATCGGCAACTACGGCTTCACGGCGGGGCTGTCGAACACGTTCGCCTTCCGGGGCCTGATTGACGAGCCGTCCATCTACGATCGAGCCCTGACGGCGGCTCAGATTCAGGCCCTCTATGCGAACGGCAAGGCCGCTCCGTGGGCCGGCGGCGTGTACATCGATCTGCCGAACTCGATCGCGACCGGGTTCGACGGCGGACTACTCAACGTGCAGAACGTGACGGGCGCGTCCGGCAACGATTTCATGATCGGCGACAACTCGAACAATGTGTTCGTCGGCCGTGCCGGTAACGATGCACTCTACGGGCAACGCGGCGACGATGTTCTCGACGGCGGTGCCGGCAGCGATTTCTTCAGCGGCGGAGTTGGCCGAAACGTCTATCGATTCGGCACCGCCGGCGCCAACGAGTCCGACTCGATCTACGAGCCCTCGGCACTCAACGTGTCGACCGTCGACTTCAGCCGACTCGAGTCCGACGACCCCGTCTCGATCGAATTGAGTACCGTCGACGAACTGGCGACCCATCGCAATCGAGCCGTGCGCTACAGTCCTGGCAGCACAGCCTCGGGCACTCGCGACGCGATCGGCGGAGCGGGCGACGACTTTATCGTCGGCTCGACGCGCGGCAACAAGCTCTACGGCGGCGACGGCAACGATGTCCTCCAGGGCGGCATCGGCAAGGATACCATCGACGGCCAGGCCGGAGACGATCAAATCTTCGGCGGCGATAACAACGATCTTCTCGGCGGCGGCATCGGCAACGACCGACTCGATGGGGACAAGGGGGACGACGACCTCTTGGGCGACATTGGCGATGACGCGTTAAACGGCGGTCCGGATTCCGACGGCCTGTTTGGCAACGAAGGAAACGACGTCCTCCAGGGCAATGCGGGCAAGGATTTTTACTACGGCCAGGAAGGCGACGACCGACTTATCGAGGTCGGCGACACGGCGGACCGGCTCGACGGCGGCGAAGGGAACGATGTCCTCTCTGGACCTGGAAGACGCCACCGAGACGGGAGAAACGGACGATTATTACATCGTCGCTTACGATCCGAATCGAAACTACAATCCCAACGATTCAGCCGACTTCAACGGCCAGCAAGTTCGCGAGAGTCGAATCTACGTGGGCAGCAACAACCTCAGTTCCGGCAACGATTGGCGCTTCCTCGCAAAATATGAAAACGGCGACATCAACAAGCCGGTCTACTGGACGGGCGGGATAGGCAGCCTGATGGTGATTCCGTACGGCAAGATTCCGGCGAATCCGAAGTTCCCGAGTTCGCTACCCTCGCTGTCCGATCTGATCCTCAGCTTCGCCGCGGCTCCATCGAGTTCGGTCTCGATGGAGGGCCTGGTTCCGAAGATCGATTCGATTGAACACCAGGGACGATCGGCGGTCGCCTCGATCCCTGCGAAGAACGCGGTCGTGGTGAACCCGGTGGCGGATCGCCGGACAGATGCCGTCGAGACCGTATCGACGGCGACTTCGCTGCCGTCGTGGGAGGGGATTCAAGTTGCGCTGGATGATCGTGCGGAGTAGCCGCTCCCCAGGGTAGTCCGCTTCGCGGCCAACCCTGGGCTGGAGGATCTAACGCCTTCGGCGTAAAGACGGTCCAATTGGGATTTTACGCCGAAGGCGTTGG
>JANLUE010000294.1:0-7714 GCA_031363325.1 Gemmataceae bacterium | reverse complement strand
AAGCTCGACGAATACGAAGGCATCGATGTCAAGAACAAGGTCGTCGTGATCTTCCGCCAGACCCCTCGGGTTCGAGCCAAGACGGACAAGCCGTTCACCGACGAGGAAATCGCCAAGTACTCCCCGTTGACCGCGAAGGTCGAGCAGGCGTCGCGGCGCGGGGCGGCGGCCGTCGTGTTCGTCAACGATCGCGACATGGCCGGCAAAGACGACCCCCTCATGGGCTTCGATTATGCGAAAGAAGACGGCAAAATCGGCGGCCTGCCCGTCGTCCAGGCCAAGCGGGCTGCCATCGACGAAGCAATGGCCGGCACCGGCAAGACGCTCGACTCGCTCGAGGCCGAGATCGACAAGACGCTGAAGTCGCAGAGCTTCGCGGTCAAAGATTGGGCCGCGAAAGTTCAGGTCGCGATCGGCGTCCGCGAGATCAGTGCCAAGAACGTGGTCGGCGTGCTCGATGGTCACGGCCCGCTCGCGAACGAGACGGTCGTCCTTGGGGCGCACTACGACCACCTGGGTCGGGGTGAAAAGGGTACGAAGGAGTTCGGTAGCACGGCAATCCACTTCGGAGCCGACGACAACGCGTCCGGCACGACCGCCCTGCTCGAACTCGCTCGCCGGTACGGCGCCAAGGCGAATCGCGATGGTCGCCGGCTCGTGTTCGTCGCCTTCTCCGGGGAGGAACGCGGCTTGTTCGGGTCGCTCGCCTACTGCGCCAAGCCCGCGTTCCCGATCGCCGACACCGTCGCCATGTTGAACATGGACATGGTCGGCCGCGTTCGACCCGACGACAAAACGAAACAAGATCGCTTGCTCGTCGGTGGCGTCGGCTCGGCTAAGAACTTCGAGAAACTGCTCGACGAGACCAACGCGAACTTCAACTTCCTGCTCGAAAAGAGCAAGAGTGGCACTGGGCCGAGCGACCACACCTCGTTCTATCTCGCCAAGGTCCCGGTCTACTTTTTCTTCAGCGGCGATCACCCCGAGTACCACACGCCGAAGGATCGGCCCGAGACGATCAACATCACCGGGATCACCAAAGTGGCGGACATGGTCGAACAAATGACCACGAAGATTTCGACGACCAAGGAACGCCCCGAGTACGTGGCCGGCGTGGGTGGATCGCGGTCGGGCGGCCCGGCCGGGCCGAAGCTCGGCCTGATGCCGCGCTACGATGACGCCGAAACGAAGGGCATGGAGATCGGCGGGATCGTTCCCGGGGGCGCGGCCGAGGCGGCCGGCCTCAAGAAGGGGGATCGCATCACGGCGATCGCCGGCACGCCCGTGAAGAACGTCCAGGACTACATGAAAGCGATGGCCGGCCTGAAGCGCGGCGACGAAGTCGAACTCGCCATCGAACGGGATGGCAAGCCGATCAAGGTGAAGGCGACGCCGAAGTAGTTGGAGCGTGCCGCGTGCCGAGTACCGCCAACGACATCCGGGCCGAGTTGAGCCACGCCTATTTGCATGCGGTCGCGGCCAAAGCAAGTTTTGGCTGCGAACCGTGCGGTCGCCATTCGGACAACGCGGGCATCGACGCCGATTGCAAATCAAGGAACGGCTCGATCCCCATTCGGTACTCACGAACTTCTCCATCGGCATTCAACTGAAATCGACGTGCTCGATCCCGTCGCAGCCGGCCGCGAAGAAACCCCGGTGAATCTCGCGGATCCACTCGGGGTGCGTGTACACGAGCGTATCGCACAGGTTGAGCAGCGACTTGCCGTTCGGCGCGTAGCCCCAGTCCTTGTCCCTGGGCCGATAGCGATGCAAGCTGGTCCCCATTGCGCCATCGAGGATGACGACGCGACGGCGAGCGAGGTCCAGGAACGATTCCGGCATGTCCGACTCCGGCGGTGAAGACTCCCAACAGATGAAGATAAGACCGAAAAGGTTCGGAAGGAAGGGAAAGTACAGAAGCAACAAGGCGCGTGACGAAAGTCCAGGCCCATCACGACACCGTCGCACCGCGTTCGTCAGCGCGCTCGCCGGCCCAGAGCGGCCTTCGCGTCGAGTGTCAATCGCAACTCGGGATCGCCAGCGGCCCACTCTTCGAGGAGCTTTGTCGCTGCGGACGCGCCGCTCAATTCCATGGCCATCACCGCCCGGGCATGAATCACTTCAATGCCAAGTCGCTCGCGAGGGCGATCGTTGAGAATCGTCATGGCACGTTCGCGGATTTCGGCGGAACTCGTTGCCTGGAGTTTCTTCCGCAACGGGGAAATGGCTGGCCCATTGAGCGAACGCAACTCATTGGTAGCTCGTTCGCGAACGACGTAGCGATCGGCCCCCAGATTGGCGATTAGCGAATCGATGTTCGCGGGCGCCTTCTCGATGGTTGGAGCGATCCATTCGCGCAACAAACCCGTGCCTTCTGGGTCCGATGCGATTGCCCAAATGGCTCTGGCCGCTTCACGAGAATCCAGGCTGACGAGTGCTTCCCGGACCGGGCTCACCGGATTCTTGCGTGAACTCAGGTCCCAGATCAAGGCCGTCAAGCTCGACCCGGTCGACACGAGTTTTCCCGAGCCGACGAACGACAGACTGTCGATCGAACCCTGATCGGACTGCCACGTGACGAGGTGTTGACCGAAGGCCAAATCCCAGAGTGAAATCGAACCTTCGGCCGTGCCGAGCGCGAGCCACTGCCCGCCGGGCGAAAAGCAATGGGAACGAACCCCACGCAGGTCCGTTAGAAAATGCCGCTGCGGTTCGCCCGACGATGGATGACGAAGGCCGACCCAACCGGATTCGTGAAAGCAAGCCAGATACGATCCATCGGGCGTGAAGGCATAGTCGATCCTGGAACTTGGCCAGCCCAAGAGTTCTTTCATGGGGCCGAAGGCCTTGGGTCGATGTGGCCATTCGACGAGGTACGATTTCTCCCGGTGCGAAAGTACCAGTCGTCGTCCGTCCGGCGAAATCGTCGCGGGCGCGCCCAGGTCGTTCCACGTCGTCTTGATGGCCAGGGTCATTGGGTCGAAGGAAAGGACCAGATTGCTGAAGAACTCGGGCAAACCATTGCCGCATGGTCGGTGGTTCGCGCGGATGCCTTCTTCGACTTCGGGATGTTCCCGACACTCGCGCAGTTGGCCGGCCGCGTCGAAGATCGCCACGCTGCCAACCGAATGCCAAACGAGGCGTTGCCCCGTGGGCGACCAGCGAATCGAGCCTCCCGCATCGGACAACTGAGTGCTGCGAAGTAACGCGCCATCGACATCGAAGAACGTCAGTCGCGGCTGATGCCCCTCCGACAGCACGGCCACGCGACGTCCGTCGGGCGAGCCGGCCACCTGGAGCGATCCGGAGAAGCCCCAGGGTGTACGATCCCGCGGGTTGTCGAGGTCGATACGCCGAAACACGCCGTCGGCAATCTGCAACACCGCGCGACCGACGGGTAGTGGAACGATCGCACCACCGACGGGCATCGACTGCGGAGGAGAGAGCCATTTTTTCGCCACGAGGTCGCGGCGATACACCGGGCCTTCCGCGCGAACCACATAAGCCATACGACCATCGCCCGAGACCGCGACGGTCGGCCAATCCCATGGCTTGGCGTTCCAATTCGGCACCTTGGAAGTCTCGATTCGGCGACCCGATTCGATGTCGTACGTCACCAGTTCGCCCTCTTCCGTCGTCAGGTAGAGTCGGCGATCGTCGGGTGAAACGGCGCTGCGCCCCTGACTCCAATCCGTGATTTGGTCTGCCTTTTCAAAGCTTCCCTCATGGAGCGAGACACGACCACATGGTTGGCCCGACTTGGCGTCCACGAATTGAAGATGAAAGACGTATTGATCGTTGTCGTGGTCGTTTTCGCGCACCCGACCGAAGAAGAATTTGCCCGAGGGTGATAGGCGCTCGAGCGGGTAGTTCGTTTCCAAAGTGCGCTGCCAGCCATTTTGATCCAGATCGAAGATGGTCGCGTTCGTGTTCGTCTTTTCGGTGAGGGCCAGTTCGTTCTTACCCGACAGAAAGCCAATTGATTCTTCGAGCGAGGTCCGATCGCAGAGTTTGCGCCATGAACCGTCAACGAGGTTCAAGGCGTGTAGTTGTTGCGTACCGAGACGTGCGAGAAAACGGCCATCGGCGGAATAACAGAGTTGGCACGCGGACTCGTTGGCGGGTTTCTCGAATTGCCGGCCCGATCGACCCGATACCACGTCCCACAAAGTGATGTGGCGATTATGCTCGACAGCGAGCGTCTTTCCGTCGCGCGATAGTGCCCAGGCCTCGACGGCCTTGCCGATCCGATTCTGGGTTGTCCCCAGTCGAGCGAGGGCGCGGTCCGGGAGGGGGTTCCCTTCGAAGTCGAGGCGCGCTTGGGCCAGCGCGGACGCCGTGACGAGAAGCGACAGGAGAATGACAAAGGTTCGTCGCACGGCGTGTCCTCGTGGCACAAGAACACAACGGCCTAAGACGCCACCCGTTGGTGGGCGATTCAATTCAAATAGACGAACTCGCTGCTCGCGAGGAGCTGGGCGAGCGACCGTCGAGGGCCGCGAACCCAGCGGGATCGATTGAATCGCGAGTCGCGATCTTATCCCCGGACGAGATAGTAGGCCCCCAACGCGAAGCCGATGAAGATCACGAGCCCGCGAACGTACACGGCTGGCAGGCGGCGGGCGTACTTCGCGCCGAGGTAGCCGCCCAGGATCGCGGTGACGGCCATCGCGAGCGCATAGTGCCAGACGACTTTGCCTTCCGCGACGAAGATCACAACCGTCACGCCATTGATGCACGCGGCGAGGATCGTCTTGGCGGCGTTCGTTTCGTGGATCGACTTGGTGCCCATGAACGGCAGGACGGCCAACATCAGGATGCCGATCCCCGCCCCGAAATAGCCGCCGTAGACCGCGATAAAGAATTGCGCGACCACGACGACGGTGCTCGCCCGCCAGGTCGGGGGGCGGCTTTCCATCCCCGCTCCGGTGAGTCGCTTCAAGGGCCCCTGGATCAGGAACAACAGTGCAGCCGTCAGGATCAGCCACGGAATCAGGGCATCGAAGATCGCGGCGGGGAACGCTGTCACCAGCAATGCGCCAACCGCCCCGCCGAGCAGACTCGGCGGCAACAACAGAATCACCAGTCGCCGACACTCGGCCAGTTCACGCCGGTACGCGTACGCTCCGGCGAACGAACCCGGCATCAGCGCCACGGTACTGGTCGCGTTCGCGAGCACGCCGGCGTCGCCGAACAGGCCGCGCACGAAGACTTGTTGCAGGGCCGGAAAGGTGAGCAGCGTCCCGCCGCCCGCGACCGAATTCACGGCCCCGGCCGCGAACGCGGACAGGCACAGGACCGTGTAGACAACGATGGGGTCGGTCATGCGACTCGGCTTCAGCTTTGACGTCGACTGCTTGCCACGAGAACCGTTCCTAAAGACAGCAATACTGCCGCGATGCCAAGCTGAAGATTCTCGCCGGAAACGGACCAAGCAACAATTCTCAGGACGATGATCAGCAGGGCACAGCCGAGCACAATGAGGCCACCAATGAACTGGAATGAGTTCCTGTTGCGACCCGTCATAACTTACCCCAACTGGAAAATTTGCGAACTAACACTCAGCGGCCGGCCCGGCACGAGGAAGCTGTGCGACGAACGAGTCTTCCCACATCGTATCAAGTTCCCATCGGAGCAAGTCGACCACGATGTGGGACAGGTGGGCGGCTCCGGCGAGGACAGAGTGATGAACTACAACACCCAACATCAATACTACTGCGGCGTCAATCCACACGAGAGATTCTATCCTTGAATCGATATCAACCCTCGCGTCAACACAATTTCGAGGATTCGCGAATCTGTCGAATTTCGATTTCCGCAACTCGGAGCGGCCCTCCAACGGCTTCGACTCGATCCAACACGACGTATGTATGCGCGTGAAGGTTCTTTTCGTCCGGCGGGAATGACTCGCGTTGGACTTCGCGCCAGGCGAAGCTCGGGGGGGTCGGCACTTCGGCGGGGAAGTGGGCGGTGCCCGTGAACTCGCCGAAGTCGCCCTCGACGAACGTCAGGTGCAGTCGATTCACCCACGGCAGGGCCGATCGATACACTTCGCCACCACCGATGACCACGAGTTCCGGCACGTCGCCGACGAGTCGAATCGCCTCTTCCATCGAGCTGGCGACTTGCACGCCTGCGGGGCGAAAGTCCGAGCGTCGACTCAGGACGATGTTGGTTCGTTTGTCGAGCGGTCGGCCGATGTGCTCGAAGGTCGTTCGACCCATGACGATCGGCTTGCCGAGCGTGAGTTTGCGGAATCGCTTCAGGTCGGCGGGCAAGTGCCACGGAATCCCCCGGTCGTCGCCGATCACGAGGTTCCGGTCCATCGCCGCGAGGAACGAGACGATCATACCGCGACCTCGCCCGGCAATCGGCCGTGGCTCTGATAGCCGACGAGCTTGAAGCGGTCGGCCGTCAGCCCGTCGATGCTCGCGACTTCGCCGACAATTTCGAGACGTGGCAACGGCAACGGCTCCCGGCCGAGTTGTTCGTCGACGGCCGCGAAATGGTTGTCGTAGATGTGGGCGTCGCCAAACGTATGCACGAATTCGCCGACGGCCAGGCCGGTGTGGGCCGCCAGGATGTGCGTGAGCAGCGCGTAAGACGCGATGTTGAACGGCACGCCGAGGAACAGGTCGGCCGAACGCTGATAGAGTTGACTCGAGAGCCGGCCTTCGGTCACATTGAACTGCACGAGCGTGTGGCAACCGGTCGGAACCTTCGGGTCGGGCATGTCGGCCGGGTTCCAGGCCGAGAGAATCAGCCGGCGGGCCTCGGACGCGTTCGGGTCGGCGATCACTTTCTTGATCCCGGCGACAATGTTCGCCACCTGATCGACCGGCCCCTGCGGGCCTTCCCAGCGCCGCCAATGCTTGCCGTACACGGGCCCGAGTTCGCCATTCGCGTCGGCCCATTCGTCCCAGATGGTGACCTTGTGCTCGCGAAGATATTGCACGTTGGTGGAGCCGGACAGGAACCAAAGCAGTTCGTGTACGACGGCCGACCACGGCATCCGCTTCGTGGTGACGAGCGGAAATCCTGCGGCCAAATCGAAGCGAATCTGACGACCAAAGGCGCTCAGCACCTCGGGCCGACGGCCATCGGAGCGGAGCGTGGCCCGCTGGGCCTTGCGGGTGCCCGTGGTGCGAACGTCGCGGAGGAGAACGAGATAGGGGTTCATTTCAAAGTTGCGACGGAATCGGGATCGACGCCGAGCGAGCGAAGCTTGTCGGCCAGGGCGGCGGCCCGACGAGACAACTGTTGCTCGCGCTCGGTCTCCGACGGCAACATCTGGCCATCGAGCGTGAAGAAGCGGACCCAAGCCGCGTCCTGCACGTCGTATCGGCCTTCCCAGATCCCCAGGGCGACGCCCATTGGCAGGATCGGGAAGTGGCCGTGCACGTTCGCGGCGACCGGCCGGAAGTCAACTCCATCGAGTGCGAACACTTCCAGCTTCTTCTCGAACGGATCGTGTATCGCGTAGTAGTTCGCGCTGATCCCACGGCGATAGACCCAGAACCGACCCGTCACCGGCGTATCGTCGTGTTCCTCCGTCCCACCGCCCGACACTAACTCGATAACGAGGAGCGGGACCGAGGATTCGTTCCACATCACGAACGAGCGTCGCATCTCGCCGTCGGGCATCGGCGACGCGTTTGGGATGTAGCACCAGTCGGGCACTTTACAGCCTTCGAGCGGGTCGGCCGTCAGCTTC
>JANLUE010001155.1:0-4090 GCA_031363325.1 Gemmataceae bacterium | reverse complement strand
CAGCTTCGGTCGTACAGGTTCAAGACGGGCACGACCTGGACGAGGTCCATGTTCGCCTGGTAGTACGCGTCGATCGTGCCGACGTCGCGCCAGTAGGGGCTCGTGCCCGTGGCCGTGTTGCGGTCGCGGAACGGATAGGCGAAGACGCGATGCGTGTCGATCACCGCGGGAATGATGTCCTTGCCGAAGTCGTGCGAACTGCCGTCCCGGTTCTGGTCGTCGATCAACAGATCGAAGAGCCATTCCGTATTGAACACATAAATGCCCATTGATCCGAGGCAATGGTGGGGATCGCCGGGCATCGGGTCGGCGGTCGGGGGCTTTTCCTTGAAGCCGGTGACGCGATGATCGGCCGTGGCCTGGACGATGCCGAAGTGACGCGTCTCCAACCGCGGCACCGGAATACAGCCGACGGTCAGGTCGGCGTGGTTCAGGGCATGGGCCCGGAGCATCTCGCCGTAGTCCATCTTGTAAATGTGATCGCCGGCCAGGATCAGCGTCAGGTCCTTCTTCTCGGTCTCCAGGCTGTAGATGTTGTGGTACAACGCGTCGGCCGTACCGCGATACCATTCCTCGTTCGCTCGCTGTTGCGGCGGCAGGACTTCGACATATTCCCCAAGTTCGCTGCTCAAGAAGTTCCAGCCCTGACGAATGTGGCGATCGAGGCTGCGAGCCTTGTACTGCGTGAGGACGACCACCCGGCGTAGGTCGCTGTTGATGCAATTGGACAATGTGAAGTCGATGATCCGGTACTGACCGCCGAACGGAACGGCCGGTTTGGCCCGGTGACGGGTCAGCGGGTCGAGTCGCGTTCCCCGCCCACCCGCCAGGATGATCGTCAACACGTCGCGCACAAATGGTCCCCGGAGCTTGACGCGGTGGGCGAGGTGGGCGAATGGCTATTCTGCGGAACTCGGGGCCAAATAACAACTTCGCGACGAACCAGTCGGTTCGCGCGCACCCCTTGTCTCAAGCTCGCCGATCGACTTGGATTTCTAGTCGCCTGGCGGATGCCAGCCGGCCGTGATCCAATTCCGCCGCGCCACAATTCGCGTGATCGGCTCATTCAATTGCAGGGCTTCGACCATCGCCCGGCCAATGGCCGTCAGACCCTCGATCCGCTCGCCGGCCTCAATCCAGCAAAAATGAACGAACCAATCATCGGTGCGCGGATTGAACAATCGAACGGCACTACCCGACTCCGCATCCGTGATTCGCCGACGGCTGCTCTTGTGCTTGTTGCAAGGCCCGCAGGCGAGCCACAAATTCTCACGGACCGTCTTGCCGCCGTTCGCTTGCGGGTCGATGTGGTCCAACTCCAATTCCAAGCCGATCACATCCTCGCGGCAGAGGCAATAGCCGCATCGGTATCGCGCGACTTTGGCGACCTGCTCACGTAGACGTTTGTGCTTGGGCTTGTTGCTCATGGTGCAATGACTTTGTCAACATTCACGCCTCGTTTGTTCAGTTCCGCCAACGCGGCCGACCGGAAAACGACCGATCGCTCATAAAGTTCGAGAAGTTCGTCCCGCTCCTTCTCTTCCGCGATTGTCAGGCCATCGTCCTGGGCCTTTCCGTTCAGCTCCGCCAATTGCGCCGCTTGCCTAGGGCTCATGATCGGCGTTACGGCCGCGCGTAACCCATGCTCGTCAAGCCCTTCGATCCTCGCAATCTCGCCAGCGATTTCGGGCGGCAATTGCACATCGCGTGAACTGATCGTCGGCATTGAAGTTGCCTCCGTTTGTTCCACCGCCTCGCCCGGTGGCGAGTCGTCCGTTTCCCCTTCGACAATTCGAATCTCCGCTTCCGTCAGGCCGTACAGTTCGTAAACGAGCGCGTCGATTTGCCGGTCAGCGGCGGCGATTTGGGATTGAAGGGAGGATTGGTCTTGAGGAGTCTTTGCGTTCGGCAATTGTGGAGCTAGCGAGATCATTCGCTTGACCAAAGAAACGATTCGCTCGCGCCGAATAACGTCAGCATCGATCGTCGGGTCAACTTGGCGAACAGGAAATCCCTCCAGATATTGGCCGAAAAATCGGAGGTAGGCTGCACCGGGTCCTTCAAGTGCGGCGCAGGTTTGAACAAAATAGAACTGCCCGAGGCGCGAATTGAGCAGCCCAAGCAGAAACAAGTCGGAGGTCGGTAGAAAATAGACTGTATTGGCCCCAAAGCGTCCATCATTGTCCAGTGCGAATCTGGTCGAAGTCGCGATATCCGGAAAGACGATCTTTGGCCCTTCCAAATATTTGACGTAAGCGAACTGTGGCTGTTGTAGTTCATACCAGGCTTGCACAGTCGCTCTTCCTTGTAGCTGATGCTTGAATGGCTTGAGATGCTCAATGACGGCCGGATAGGGCTTCATGTCAATGCCGTGATGCGTGTAAATCAAATACTCTTCGCGAGGCGCAATGTAGTATCTGCGAATATCGCGGCCCTGCAGGAAAGGTTGGATAATCGCCTTTGCCGCCGGACTACGCTTCAGGATTCGCTGGGCTTGATTGGCGTCGATCACGAATGCTTCGGTGAGCCCCGAAACTATTCCACGACAAATCTTATTGCCGACGACTACACTCAAAGGTTTGCCTACAGTCCGAAGTCGTTGCATCAACGCAGTGTTTTCTGGCCGTGCAAGTTGCCAGCCGTCTCGACCAAATGAGTTTTGCGGAAGGCTATACGCCAGCGCATCGGAGACTTCACTTAACGAACTGCGCCCGGACTCGATCGACAGAAACGAATCCACGCTCGGAGGGGGAGAATAACGAGTCTCTGCCTTATTCGGGCCTCTGGAAGAAATCATCACAACGGTCCGCACAGTCGCGCCCCGGAACACCGGCAGTCCGGCCAGATCAACGAGCTTCTCGATGGTTGAGAGTTCAGCGATCAATTCACGAACTTTTTCACCATAGTTGGCTCGAATGAATTTGTTCGACACAATCATTCCGAACAATCCGTTCAGACGCAGCAGCTTGTGAGCTCGTTCGATAAAATAGACATAGATGTCCGATCGTTCATCGTGCATGAGGTATCGAGAGCGAAGGTAGTCTTTGATTTCCTTGAACGACTCCATCCGAATGTACGGCGGGTTCCCAATCACCGCATCGAACCCGCCGGCCTTCATGATCGTGGGGAACGCCGCGTTCCAGTCGAAGACGTTGATGCGAAGTCGTTCCTCTTCGTTATCGAACAAATCGCCTTGCGATGGCTCGTCGTAAAAGTCGGGGCCGATCAGCGAATTGCCGCATTTGATGTTGCCGGCGAGGTCGGGTAGCACTCGCTCGCCGTGGAAGAGTTGGCGCTGGAAGTTGATCGTTACGTTGGTCTCCCCCTCCAACACTTTCAACAGGAGTGACAGCTTGGTGACTTCGACGGCTTGCGCGTCGATGTCGACGCCGAAGATGTTGTTCTTGAGGATTCGCTTCTTTTCCTGTGTGGTCAGATGCCATTCGCCGAGCGAATCCTTGAACAGTTCCTTGTTCCACTTTTTCGAGTCGTTGGTGCGATAGTGAGCGAGGTGCCAGTCCAGCAAATATTGGAACGCGCCGAGCAGGAACGAGCCGGACCCGCAGGCCGGGTCGAGAACGCGCAATTTGGCGGCTTCCTTCGGCGTCTTGTCTTCGAGCAGTTTCCCGACCGTGTGCTTGACGATGTAGTCGACGATGTACGTCGGCGTGTAATAGACGCCGCCGGCCTTTTTGACCTCCGGCTTCTCTTCGACCCTGGCTTGATGCCCTCCCGTCAGGCGAATGACTTTGCCGAGGAATTGTTCGTATACCTGGCCCAAAATCTCCGGCGGAATCTTCGAGTAGACGTAGGGGCTTTCCGGGTAGTAGAGCCCGCGCAGCAGAGACTTGATGACCTTGTCGTCGAGCTTGAGCTTGGGCGTCAACTCATCGTGCCCCTCCGGCCGACCCTTTTCGTTCTCGAAGTGGAACAGGCCCGAGTTGTAGCGGTCGTCGGCCCGGCGAAAGAGCGAGAACATGCCGCGATAGATGTCCTTCACTTCGATCAGGTCGCGAAGTTGGCCATAGGGCTCGATGCCGCGATCCTCGCACATGCGCAGAAAAATGATGCGGTCGATCGTGATCTGGAC
>JANLUE010001149.1:0-2322 GCA_031363325.1 Gemmataceae bacterium | reverse complement strand
AGCCGATCGCGGCCGGCGACGATTACACCGCCGACAATACGCAAGTCCTCCGGAACCGCGATCACATTCGCAAGCGGCCGGACAACTACATCCCCGATACGGCCACGCGCGGGTTGCATCATCTCGTCTACGAACTCGTCTACAACTCGGTCGATGAGCACCTGGCCGGCCATTGCAAGAGCATCCACGTGACCGTTCACCCGGACGGCAGCCTGTCCGTTTCGGACGACGGGCGTGGCATCCCGGTCGACGAACACAAGGACGAAAAGAAGTCCAATCTCGAAGTCGTGATGACGATCGTCGGGGCCGGGGGGAAGTTCGACAACAAGGCGTACAAGTCGTCGGCCGGGTTGCACGGCATGGGTGCGAAGGCGGTCACCGCACTCAGCGAACTGACGCGTGCCGAAGTACGCCGCAACGGCCGACTCTATCAGATGGACTTCGATCGCGGCGTGGCGAGCACGCCATTGCAGGACATCGGCCCGGCCGATCGAACGGGGACGCGCATCACCTTCTGGCCGGACATCGAAATTTTCAAGGACGCGAAATTCGAGTACGACCCGCTCGAGAATCGCATGCGTGAATTGGCGTTTCTGAATCGCGGCCTCGCCATCGACTTGAAAGACGAACGCGACAACAAGGAATCGCACTTCAAGTATGAGGGTGGCGTCTCCGAATACGTCACCTGGCTCAATCGCAACGAAGACGCCTTGCACCCGCCGATTCACATCCTGCGCACAGTCGAACACGTCGATGGCGACGGCCAACCGGACCCGATCAAGGTTGAGGTCGCGTTTCAATACACGACGGGCGACGAGGAACGCGTTCGCTGTTACGCCAACAACCAATACAACCCGAACGGCGGCACGCACCTCACCGGCTTCCGCAAGGCGCTGACGCGCGTCGTCAACGCCTACGCCGAAAAGGGCAAGCTCTACAAGGACGACATCAAGCCCGAGGGGAAAGACTTCAGCGAAGGACTAACGGCCGTCGTCAATGTGACGCTCGGCAAGCCGCACTTCGAGGCCCAGACCAAGATTCGCCTGAACAACCCCGAGGTCGATGGGGCGGTCGCCAGCGCGGTCGGCGAATTTCTCACGAAATATCTCGAGGAGAACCCGAAGGACGCGAAGATGATCGTCCAGAAGGTCGTCCTCTCGGCGGAAGTCCGCGCGGCCGAGGCGAAGGCCCGCGAGGCGCTCGTCAAGCGAAAGAACTTGCTCCGCGGCGGCGGGTTGCCCGGCAAGCTGATGGATTGCACGACGCGCAACCGCGACGAAAGCGAACTGTTCCTCGTCGAAGGAGACTCGGCCGGCGGGTCGGCCGAGAGCGGACGCGATCGACACTATCAGGCCGTGCTGCCGCTGCGCGGCAAGGTGCTGAACGTCGAGAAGGCTCGGCTCGAAAAGCTCCTCCAGAACAAGGAGATCGCCAGTCTGATCGCGGCGATTGGGGTCGATATCGGCGACGAAGTGGACATCAGCCGAGTTCGCTACGGCAAAATTGTGATCCTCACCGATGCCGACGTGGACGGCCAACATATCCGCACCTTGCTGCTCACGTTCTTCTTCCGGCAGATGCGCAAGCTGATCGAATCGGGCAACATCTACGTCGCCCGTCCGCCGCTCTACAAGGTGACGCAGAAGAAGAATGTTCGTTTCGTCAAAACGGCCGACGAGATGACGGCCGAATTGAATCGCCGTGGACTCGACAACACGCACCTCAAAGTCGGCGACCGCACGATCGACGGCGAGCGACTCGTCGCGTTGATGGAGGTGCTCGAGCGCCTCGAAGCGTCGCTGATCGTTCTGGAACGGCGTGGCGTGACGCTGACTGCGTTCATCAACCACATCAAGGACGGCCACTTGCCGACCTGGCACGTGAAGCTGGCCGGCAAGGAACACTGGTTCCACGACCCGAAGGACGTGGCCGAGTTTCGCCAGAACGAATCGCGGCGGCTCGGCCGTGATCTAGTCGTTGTCGATACGGACGAAGCGCGGGCGGCCGAGGATGTCGAGCTTCGGTTCGTGGCCGACGAGTTCCACGAAGTCCGCGGCATCAACCGGGGGCTCGCCAAACTGGTCGAGTTCGGCTTCGCCGCCAGCGACCTGATCCTGGCCCCGCGAATCGCCGGCCGCGAGCCCGTAATTCGTTTCGTCCTCGAACACGGCGACTCGCACAAGCCCCTCGACCATCTGCGCGACCTCGTGTCCGAAGTTCGCCGACTCGGCGAACGAGGCCTGGTGGTCACCCGCTTCAAAGGCCTCGGCGAAATGGACCCGGAGGAACTCTGGGAAACGACGCTCGACCCGATGAAGCGCA
>JANLUE010000290.1:0-13330 GCA_031363325.1 Gemmataceae bacterium | reverse complement strand
TCAACGCCTTGCGGCGTCACTGAATTCCTCACGTTGACCCACGTGCCGGCCACGCCCGCGATCGCGCCGTGCTCAACGCCTTGCGGCGTCACTGAATTCCTCACCTCTCGGAAGTCAACCGTACTCGGGAAGGGGCAGTTGCGTGCTCAACGCCTTGCGGCGTCACTGAATTCCTCACCCCACTGGGTCACCTGCGCTTGCGTTTCCTGATGAGGTGCTCAACGCCTTGCGGCGTCACTGAATTCCTCACCGCCCGCGTCCCAAGTTGTTTGTTGGCCGCGTCTTATGTACGCCGTTTTCACGGTTGGGCCAGGCTCGGGGTCGTTCCTCCATCAGCTGAACCTCGCATTCTGTCTGTGTCGTGCACCGAATTGTCGCGTTTTATGGTGTGTTTGGCGATTCGTCACGATTGGGGTCGCATATTCGACCATCGCTAAGTTGCATCATGGCCGGTGGTTACCTGCATGAATCCGCGCCTTTCGCTCAAACGCGCCCAGGTGCTTGCTCGTTTGGCTGTCAGATGATCGCGTGCCGTTTGGGCTCCTCCGGCCACTCGGGCGGCTTCGTCATGTCGTGCGTCCCACAGATGCCCTCCACGCATTCGCCGCAGAGGGGGATGAACATCACGTCGTCTTCCGGCTTCAAGATCTCCGTCAATTCCCAACGCAATTTCTCCATCGCCTTGCGAGTCAACCAAACGCGGAAGATCGAATACTGCATCCGCTCGCCGTACCCCTCCATGTGTTTGGCGCACTTGCGCAAGCGCTTGTCGTCGCGGACGTCGTAACAAACCAACCACCATTTCGCACCGGTCATGGTCCGCCCCTAACGCAAGCGCGACCGAGCGAACAGTCCGGGCTCGCCCGACCATTCCTTCTCCAACAACCGGGCCTCCAGCTCGATCGTTCGGGCGTAACTCAGCGAATAGTCCAACACCGGGTGCTTCCACGTCTCTTCGAGCCGCGATTCATACAGGCCGATCGCTTTCTTGCGGCCCGCCTCCGACAACCAAACTTTCGCCTTCGAGGCCACGAAATCGCCCGCCGGATCCCACTGCAATCGATTCAGCGAAGCGACCACAACCATGTCCCAGAGCGGCACGCGAAACTGTTCCATCAGGTCGAGGACGAGCGGATGAGCCGCACTTCGTGGCGTGTGGTAGAACCCGAGGGCCGGCTCCAGCCCGCACGCGAGCAGGCCACGCATCACCGAAGTATACAGCATCCCGTAACCGAATCCGAGCAGCGCGTTGAACCGATCGAGGGGAGGCCGGCGGTTTCGCCCGTCGAACCGCAACTCCGGCGGCACGCCCTCGGCCAACACTTCGCGAAGCGCCCGAAAATACGCGAGCGCCGCCGCCCCTTCATGCCCGCGCACGGTGTCCCGAGTCGTCGCCTTCCCGACGGAACGCAACTCCTGTTGGATTGCGTCGAGGTCGGCCTGGGCCAGTTGCCGAGTGTCGTCGTCCCCGCGGGTCGTTCGCAGCAAAAACTTGTACTGCCCTTCCACTTTGGCTTCAACGAGCGCCTTCGTCAATCGCAAACAGGTCGCTTCGTCGGTCAGGGCCTTGTACTGGCGAATGCGTCGTTGCACCGGGCCAACCG
This sequence comes from Gemmataceae bacterium, assembly GCA_031363325.1. Classification (GTDB taxonomy): domain Bacteria; phylum Planctomycetota; class Planctomycetia; order Gemmatales; family Gemmataceae; genus SIAJ01. The sequence goes on along the minus strand of JANLUE010000290.1, from coordinate 11,726 downwards.
ACGGGACGATACTCGCGATGTGACTACCGGTCGTGGTCAACCAATGGACTCCGATCTCGTATTCGGCACACTTGCGAATCGCCTGCGAACTGATCTGAGCGAAGCCGTGCACGAGCACGCTCTCGACGCCGCGGATCGGGTGCTTGACCGGCGGCCCGTCTCCCTCACGCGGCGTCACGACCAAAGTATCCGCACTCACGCCAACTCGAGCCCCCTGGGCCACGACGTGCAAGGTCATGCCGTCCCGGTCGGGCGGGAACATTCGCCGAACGTCGCGCTCCGGCTCCCGGGCCTGACGCACTTCCTCCGGCAGACACACCGGCGCGAGCGAACAGTGCGTGCACAGCCGTTCGTTATCGGTCACCGGCGGCCGTTCGACGCTTTCGCGCAACTCCCGAGCCCGCGCGAGCGCCGCCATCAAATCGTCGCGTGCCGATGCGTCGATGGGTACCCGAACCGCCACGTTGTCCGCGTGATAGCGAACCCGACCCTCGGGCACTTCCTGGCCAAATGTCTCTTCGAGAAGCACGGCATAAGCGATGACCTGCAGCCGATCGGACGGCCACGCGCCCGGCGGACTTCCGGGATCGCGCCGGGGCCGACCGCGCTTGTGCTCGTAGGGCAAGTACGACCCATCCCGCCGCCGCACGCAATCGACCTTCCCGGCCAACCCAAGCCGCGTCGACGAAAGCTCGACCGAAACCTGATCCCCCTCCTCGTCGGCGACGAGTTCGGCATGAAGCTGCCGCCCCGCGTAGACGCGATCGTCTGGCACGGAGATGCGTTCGACTTCCTGAAAGTAGAAGAGCCGCTCGCAATACGCGAGCGCGTGCAACGACTCGACGCGCAGGAACGGAGCATCCGAATCGACAACAGGCAACGCGATCATGGCTCACCCCAAACGAGGGTTGATCAGCGTCCATGCGGTTTCGGGAGGATCCATCAAGGCTTCCATCGTTGGGGCGAACAGAGCGGACGTGGTTTTGGAAAAATCGGCGCGGTCGATTGAGATAGTTAACCGTGTCGTGCGTGGCACTGGGCCACTGCCGCCCGCGCTGACCGGCGTGAACCAATAAGCCGGACCGGGCGAGTCACGTAGTTCGGCACGATCCAGGAGGAAGTTGTTATCCCCGAGGAACGGCACGCCGTAACGAGTGAATTCACCGGCAAGCCCGCGACGGATGCGGTCAAGCGTGTCGGTGTCGGTGTCGGTGTCGATACCGATCACGGCCCGGAGGTCAGACAGGAACTCTCGGCGGACGGGCGTGATGTTCGACTTGGTCCCTTTGGCCCGTCGAGCCGCGATATCACCCTGATATACTTTGGTCCCAAGGTTGTCGGGGTCCTCGACCTTGTTCCCCTTCCCGACCGGGTAGTTGTGCAACTGCTGGTACACCGTCTGGACCCGCGGGAAGGCTTCGGGGTCATCCTCAATTCGATTCGTCCCGAGCGTCGAGGGAGTCCCGATGGCGAGCTTCATCGACGGCAAGTCTGGTCGTGTTAGGGACGCGGGCGTCTTACCGTCGTGCCCCTCGGCCCCCTCTGGTAAACGGCTGTCGATGCCGGCCAGATTGAGGATCAGGCCGTAGGCGGCCGACGGTGTCAGGAACGTTGCCGTTGGCCGATACCAACCAGCAGTGAAGGAGCGGCACGCCGCGAACGGCGCTTCGACATAAAGCCAGTACACGTGCGTCACTCCTTTCCGAGGGCCGCAGTGGCGATTGTGGCCAGTAGCTTCCGCGGGTCGCGGTCGAGATTTACACCCTTCGCCGTCAGGGCTTCGAGTTGCTCCGGCTTCAGCCCACGTTTGACAATCTCCCCGCCTATGTAGAACTCATTGCCCGGATAATCGCCGGCCAGAATGTCGAGAACGACGTTGGGTGTCGAGTTATCCGGTTTGAAGCAGTACGTTTGGTAGCCTGCGACGAGGGACGACGTGTACCGGGCGACAACCGACGCTGGTGCCATCTCGAAATAGCTGCGGGCATGGTTACCGGCCACGTCATTGAGCTCGCCGATGGCCTTCAGTAACTTATGCGTCCACTTTCGACCGTTTGGGTGGGGCTCGCGGTGCCGATTCTTATCCGGCGGGTAACTGGTGCAGTCGTCGATGTTCAATGCGAACGGGTACTGGAAGCCGGCCACCACGGTTTCGCGGTGCAGCAGAGCTGACGTGGTGGCGTTCGCGTGCTTCTTGACCTCTTTCGGTGTGGCGTCGAGCGGTGACTGCGTAAACACGGCGTTATGCCGATAAGCGTCAAGAGCCTTCGCGAGGTTCATTCGTAAGATGGAATCCCGCTTGAAGGAAAACCCTTCGGCTGCCGCTGGGCTCCGTTTTTCAGCCAGGAGTTTCTTGATCTCCTTCCGGTCCGCGTTACCGGCTGCGACGAGGTATCCGAAGAAGAAGTCGTCGGCATACTTGTCCGGGTCAGGGTAGTCCTCAAATCGCACGGCGAGTTGGTCTTCGTCATTCAGGCGGCTGCGATTGCTCGGCAGGCCATACGTTCGAAGAGTCTCGCGGAGAGCATTTCTCATGCTTTCCGGCGAGAAGATGGGGTACTCAAACCGACCGTCGGACACCTTCTGGATGATGGTGCGGTTGAGTTCCGATTCCCCGCGGTAGTTGGCGGACGGGGCCGGATAGGTCAGGATGGTGGCGAACAGATTCATCGGATCGCATGCTCGTGGGTTAGGAGTTGGCGGAGAGTGCCATGAGTGTCAGCGTCTTCACGTTTTCGGTACGGCGGAACAAGGCGCGGCCGACCTCGGTGTATTGGTCTTCCGAAACGTACTGTTTGGCGGCAAAGAACGTCTGGGCGAAGTGTTCGACGAACGCCTGTTCCCGCCGGGAACGGAATTCCAGAAACAGTGACTCACCCGCGGCTCGGCGGGCGTCGTAGTAGTCTTTCGGCAGCTTGTCCCAGGCGATCTTGTCGCCGTCCTTGAACTTCTCGGGGTCGATCCCGGACTTCTGCTTCGCCCGCTCCGCGAGATATGTGCGAGTAAGCCGGTGGATCAGCGTCATTAACAAATCGTCGGCATCGGCAGGCGGGTCATCGGGCTTCGGATCGGTCGGCATGGCTTGGATCACCTCTTGGATTTTCTTCCGCGCGTCCGCCCAGAACCACAACAGGTTTGGCGGATCGTCGGTCGGGACAAAAAACGAAACGTCCCATTCGGCGAACAGCCTGCCGAATGGATGAAACCAAGGCCGGGCGTCGAGGAGGGCTTGCATCAGCCCACGCCGGAACAGAGGGTTGCCATAAGGCGGGGCCGCGCCGGCTCGGCCGACGATGGCGAGGTAGTCTTCCGCGAGATAGCGGCTGTATGCGACCCGTCCGGTCGAGAGAAACCGAACGATATTTCCGTCCTGGTTCAAGTGCAGGTAGTCGATGCCCGAAACACTGCTCCGCGACTCTGCCCCGCGCGCCATCTGTGGAGCGAGCCGGGCGAGGTGTTCGACGAAGGAAATACCCCCTTCCGCAGCGATGTCGATCAACGACTCTTTGGGACGGTAGATCGCTGTTTCGGTACTCAGGCCGGCTAGGACTTTGGGGTAATCGTCGAGGAAACCGAGCAGGTCAGACACGTCGGGAATGGCAAGGCAAAAGTGCTTTGACTTGTCGTCTTTGTCGCGTCGGCCGATGTGCGAATGTCCGTCGCCATCAACGAACCGGGGCACATAGACCATGCATGTCATCGGCCAGAAGTGCAGTAACAGGTTTTGGTCGATCCGGCCAACGAACGCCAAGTCCTCCGCACTCTTCGCCTGTGCTCCGAGGAGAAGTGCGCTCGACAACTTTCCGACGGCGAAGGTATTCTTGCCCCGTGCGACCTCGTGCTTCACGAGATCAGCCCAAGTGCTGCCGTCCGATTTCCCTTTCTCGTCATCCTCTCCGGCCGCACCTTCCTCTTCCGCCTCTTCCTCGACGGTTGCACCTTTGGGCGCGGCCTTCGCTGCGGCCCGTTGGATGTACGGGGCCTTTTTCTTGCTGTCGCGGATCACTTGCCAAATCAGATCGCGCCACAACCGAACCCATTCGCCTTGGGGCGGCAAATACTGGCGCAGGGTGGCGAGTGCGGGCGTCAATTCCAGATAGACGTAACCCTCAATGGTCTTCTCGTTTCCCTTCTTGTCCGTCTCGATGATTGGGGCCCGCCGGACGGCGGGGACTTCCTTCTTCGCGTCCCCTTTGCCTTTGAAGAACGGCTTCTTGCGTGGCGGCCCTTCGATCCAGGTCGCGTCGTACAAGTCGTTGAAAAGGGAGGTCGTGGATTCCTCGGTGAACGTGACGGCAACTTTCGTCGCCGGTTCCTTCTCGTCCGCCTTCCAACTCGGAGCGACTAACTTTCGACTCTTCATCGACTCGATCTGCAAGAGCAGTCCAGCTAGTCCAGCTTTGTGCTGGGCGGTCGGTAGGTCGAACAAGTCGTAGATGATCGTCACCGATTCCGGTGGCTTCTTCTCGGCCTCCACTTTTGTTGCCTTTTCCGGCTTGGGCGGCTTCACAGCTTTCGATGTCTTAGCCATCAGTCGGCCCCCCACTCGGTCAGTGGACGGTCGCAGAAGCCGACCGCCGCGTGATAATGGCCCGCCGCAGCTACGCCCAAGTAATTCGAAAGCCGACGGTGCAACGGATCGTCCACGTCTCGGCGGTTCCGATTCTTTGGTACAGGGACAATAAATCCGGGCTGGTCTTTCCGGTCTGCGTTCAGATAGTCCTTCACTTCGTCCGGTAGCACACAGGGCCGGTTGAAATCGTTTCCCTCGCGAAACGTGTTGGCGTCATCGTCGTCTGCCTTCGGACCGACCGCATAAGGTCCGCTCACCAGGAACATGATGACGTTGTCGCCCAGCCAGGGAGGGAGTTCGCTCAATCCGTCCAGCGTCGTTTCGAGGTCCGTCTGGCTCAGTTCTCGGCCCGCCGTCTTGGTCAAGAACTCGCCCAACCCTTTCAAATCGTCGGGAGAATACGGGGCCGTGGGGGTCGCCGGGTAAACAAGAATCTGCCCCGACCGCATCAGCGACCGGGCCTCCCGTTCCCGATTGCAACGCCCCATCCGTTGGATCAGCGACGTGACCGGACATTCCTCGGTGACAAGTAGGTCTACGTCCAAATCGAGACTCATCTCGCACACCTGGGTTGTCACCCCGAGCGCCGTCGGCTGCCCGACCTTTAGTGCCTTCACGATCTCCTCGTGTCGAGCGACGCGGTCAATCAGTTTGAACCGACTGTGGTAGCAGTACACCGGCGTCCCGCCGGTCGTGACCAAGTCGGCGTAGTGGGCCGCAAACCTTGCCGTAATCTCGTGGCACCGGCGGACGGTGTTCGCCACCCACAAGACCCGCTTGCCCTCGGACAACGCCGTAATGACCGGCTCGAACGCCTCGTCCCGCGAGCCGACGCGCGTCAGCTTGTATCGGGGTAGTCCGGCGATAGCCTCCAGTTCCTCGTGTTCGGTATCGGGGACCGTTAACCCGCACTCGCGAAGCGCCTCGCGACGATCGGCTGGCAGGGTAGCGGTCATGCAAAGCACCGGGACGTCAAAGTTCTTCAAAAACTCCTTCAGCGCCGTGAACATGTGCCGGTCAAAACTGTGAACCTCATCGATCACGATGACTGCGTCGGCCAGGACGGGCATCATGCACATCGGCCCGTACCCATGCTGCAAGAACCCGAGGAACTGATCAACGGTGGCTGAGAACACCCGTTTCGGCCAGTAGCCGAGCGAGAACAGCCGTCGATCCGCCTCGTACTTGCTCCCGTCTCCCCGGGCGTCGCCGTTGTCGAACATGTCGTTCAGGTCGAATGCAGCGTTTCCGTGCATTAGGGCAGCGTCCGCTTCCGGGGCCCAAGACACGTAGTCCCGGAATCCTTCCTTGGCCGTGGCTCGCGTCGGATACAGGAACAAGACCCGGCCCACTGGCCGTTCCGCTGCCCGGGCGGCGATCCATCGCCACGCTGCGAGGGTTTTGCCGCTCCCACAAGGGGCGAGAAGCAAAGCCCGGTCCGGCAATTGGTCGCAGGCGGTCTGAAATCCGTTCCAGGCAAACGGTGGTTTCTCGCGTTTCGCGAACTGTTCATTCAAGTCGGCGATCCGCTTGTTGATGATCTCGGACCAGACAGAAGCACTTGTCCACAGTTCCCGTTCCGCGAATTGGCGACAAATCGTACTGGTCGGGTCGTGGCCGACTCGGACATAGCCGGACCCGGCGGAATCAGCCGCTATCAAGGCCGAGCGTACCGCTCTCAACAAGAGGCCACGGGGGCCACTCATTTCCTTCTTGAGCGGACCGAGGATGTCATTTTGAATCCGAGTTCGGTGTTCACGGATGTCGTGCGGGGGTTTTCCAACTACCCAACGCTCAGGTACAAGGGTCACATCGAAAGCAGGCAATTCCAGACCGTCCCCGGTAGCCCGAACCAGCGCCGCGAACTGCCCACCGCGATCCATCAATTGAACGACCGCCCCATTCGTCGCCGTCGCGAACCCGTCTACTTTCCCGCTCGCCTTGAGATGGTGCGTCAACACGCCTGACAATACCAGAGGTACGTCCAAGCCCGTTCGTCCATTTCCGGACAGCCACGACGTGACTGCCGGCAGTCCGATCAACAACGCGCTGAAGTGCTCGTGCCGAATCGCCTGCTCGCCGTTGCCCGACAAGACCCGCTGCATTCCGTCGTTGGCCTTACCCCAATCGTGGAGGAACGACGCGGCTAACAAGTTCCTGTGAAATGCCCTCCAGATGTCAGAAGCGACATCGTCCTGCGTTGGAGTGAGTTTGAAAAATCGCAACCAACATCGGCCTAGCCGAGTTGGCCCGGCTGGTGTTCCGAACAACGCCTCGGCTGCTGCAACAACATCCTTGGTGTGTTGCAGGAGCGTGATGCCGGTTGTGTGGTACTTGCCCCAGAGGGTCGTCATGTTCGGCCCCTCTCCCGGTACGGCAAAAAGAACCCGCACCCGATCCGAGTTCGCCCGCCGAGGCCTTGCTCTTGCAACCGGATCGACTCGTCGGCCGTCAGGCCCTGGACGATGAGTGGGTAGCCCACGATTTTCTTTCCCTTGATGTGGACGATTCGTCGACGAGGCTCGCCGGCCTTGGATCCTTTCTCGGCGAGGGGAATACCTGCTTCGGCATGGATGCCCATGTCTCGCAACTTCGCTCCAGCCGCATCGAGGAATTTCACGGGTTGCTGATCCGGAGGAATCTCTGGCAGCGTGGCTCGTTCGGGGTGTCGGCGCAGCGTCCGTTTGCATGGTGCAGCGAAGTCCTTGAAAAGGACGATCTGTGCCCGCAGGGTTGGAACCGGCTCGAGTTGTTGAACGCTCGGCGCACCGAGCCGGACGGCGTGCTCTCCGATTCGAAGCGTTGAACCACTCAGGGGCAACGCAGAGGCGATCCTTTCAGTCGCGACGCGCACACGGAGATTCGACGAAAAGTGCGGTCGAGCATGTGTCGGCTTGAAAAGTCGCATCACGCCCGGTCCGGTGGGCTCGCCATTGATTGGTGCGAAACGCAGTCCACCATCTTCTCGATGGAATTCCGGAACTGCATTTGAGAGTGCAGAGTAGAGCAGATAGGCATGGTCGGTGGGGACCGTTTCTCCCATCACTGGAAACACCAAGTCGACGATCGTCACTTCGCACCTCGATTCACTTTCGCCAGCTGCCCGCCTGCCCGATTCCGTTGTCTCGAGTCCGCAGCGCCGCTTCGACTCGACTCCAGGCGCGGCGCATGGCCACCTGGGTCGCTGGGGGACGCGGGTTTTCGCGTGGAACGGGCTCGGGCGGACGCGGGCATGGGACGGTCCGGGGTGTGGGGTCCGGGACGCGGGCTCAACTGGGTATGGAGTATCCCCACGCTCGAAGTCGAAGTCAAGCACCGTAGTTGCAGATTTTTTGGATGTGCGTCGCACGTCCTCACCCGACGTGCCGTCCATCGCGCCGAGGTCATCGCGACCCAAGTTGTGCGACCCGAATCGTGGAGCGCAAAGAAAAAGGCACCCGCGATTCAGCGCGGATGCCCGTTCCGAAAAGGCGTACGAAGTGTCGAGAAGAGTGGGCGTTACAGGACTTGAACCTGTGACCCCTAGCGTGTCATGCCGAAGGGAATCGGCCGCATTTTCGCCGCAAACGTCGGTGAACTCTGAGTTTTCATCGGGAAATCTAACACTTTGATAGATACCCGATTCGTGCAGATTTGGCAAGCCATTGCGGGGTTATTGGGAACTTTCCCGATAACTCCCCGGGCGTCAACGAAAACGGCCCCGGCCGGCCCCTGGTGGGACGTGAGCACGGGGCCAAGGTCCATCGTGTTCGTCAGGCCTCAGGTTCGGTCCCATGCCGCGAGGATGCGCTCGTCGCTCCGGTGGGCCGACTGGCGGCGGATCGCCTGCCTACGGGCCGCGTAGTGCGAAAGGCGGGTTCCGCCGAATCGGTTGTCGTCGTCCCCGGCCAGGGTCACCATGGGGCACGTCTTTCGGGTTGGGTGTGAAGGGCGAGAGGTTCTTTCGCTTCGTTCGGTCGATCGGCGCGGCCGTCGGCCCGATCGACGGTCAACGCTTCTTGGGGAGACGGCCTTCCGTGGCACGCAGACGCCGGACTTCGTCGTCGCCGCCGATCGCGTACGCGTCCACCTCGTCCAGATACAGCCGATACCGCACGCCGCGAGCTCGTCGCACGCCAATCGTGAACACGTCGCGTTGGCACGCTCTACGGATCGTCTCGGGGTGACAACCAATCAGCCGGGCCGCATCGATCGGCCGGCAGTATTTCTGAACAATCGCGGATGCCATTGGTCACTCCTTTCGCTGGTCCGGGTCGGGGCGAATTCACTCGTCGCCGAAGTCGCGGAGGTACTCGGCCACGATGAGGATCGACTTGGCGCTCGTGGCCACGTCGACCCATCTTTCGCTACGGGCTTCGCTGGTCGCCATTTCGCAAAGCCCAGCAATGTCCATCTTGAGCAGTGCGGTGATGTACTCGTCGTTCAAGAGTTCCTGCAGGCGAGCCATTTGCTTCGAGCTTCGCCGCTCGTCACTTGGGCCGGGCTTGGCCGGCGCGGACGCTTTCTTGCGGGCTTTCGTCTTGGGCACGGTGGTTTTCCTGGGGTCGGGGGTTCAGAGGTTGGCGATCAGGCGGACATGGGCCGGTGTCGATTGTTCGCGAGGCGTTCGGCTTCTCGGGAGGCGTTGCGGAATCGTTCGATGGCCGCCAGGGACGTATGCCAAACCCCCTTGATCTTCGCCGCGTCGAGGCGAACGCCACGCTTGCCGCGAATGATCCAGCGCAAGAGCGTCGTAACGCTCGCGTGGCCGGTGTGGGTGTTGGCCGGGATCAATGTCGCGGCCTGGGAGACGGGGATCGGGTACTCGTCCATGACGCGTGCGGCACCCGCTTGGCGGGTAGAGACGGTTGCGGTCTGCATGATGTTTCTCGGGCGAAGGGTGAGAAGGCCCGGCCGACTCGGCCGGGCTCGAATCGCGTTACTCCGGCTTCATCCCAACCATCCGCAGCAAATCCGCGTGGGCCGCTTCCTGTCGCTTCAGCACGCGAATCACCGTCTCCTTCGGCCTCGCCATCGCGCCCGCCTCAACCTCCGCCAGCTCGGCCTGGAACCGCTTGATCGCGGCCACGCTGGTCCACCACGACTTCCCGTTGAGTCGCGCGCCGTCGAGTAGCACGCCGCGCCGTCCGTGCACGATCCAGCGCACCAGCGTCGTCGGGCTCGCGTGCCGCCCCTGCGCCGCCGGGACGGTCCGCGACGCCTTGCACACGGTCAGCGCCCCTTCGGCTTCAATCCGTTTGGTGATTGCGTCCCAGTCGCGATACGGTCGCATGTCGATCTCCAGGGCGATCGGTGAGAGGAATGGCCCGGCCACGTCGGCCGGGCCGAGAGTGGGTCACACGTGGTCGAGGTCAGCCATGCCGGGAAACACGCGGTTGCGGGTCTGGAACTTCGAAGCGTCGCGCTTCACTTGCCCAAACGCGGCGAGGATATCGGCCGGAATCGGCTCGTTGAACTGGTCGTGAAGAATCTTCGTCAGGCAGTCGGCGTGCTTGCAATGTCCGTGGGCCACGAATCCCATGCAATCGCAGGCCACACGCTCGGGGATACCGTGCGAGACGGTGAGGTGATACACCTCGGCGACGTGAAGACTCTCGTCGAGCTTGGCGAACTCCATCGCGTACGGGCCGAACTCGGGATCGCAAGGAATCATCACCGTGCGGTACACGGTTGCTTCCTTGCCGACGGTCAGGCGGATGAGTCCGCCGCCGAACGGGTCGGCCTCGATCCGCATGTAGCGCGCTGGCGGCTTGCGTAGTTTGTTGGCGGTCACTGGTCCCTCCGAGGAAAAGGGGTTGGGTTGGGAAACGGTCGGGGTCGGGTGTTAGTCCGGGCTCGCGGCGTACAGGAGCGTGGCCATGAAACCCGCCAGGGCCGCCAACGGGCAAACGACGACAAGTGCCGAGGTCATCAGGCCGAGCGTCACGATCGCGGCGAACTTGAAGGCGGTACGGCGGGTCATGGCTTGCTCCGGATCTTCGCGGCGAAGTCTGTACATCCAGAGTATAGCCATTGGCAATACCCGTGTCAAGCAAATGGCTAGACATTTCTTTTAGGGCGGCTATACTTCAATCAGAGGAGAACTACGCCATGGCCGTGAGTAGACCGAAGCAATTGAACGTTCGACTTGAGGATGAGTACTGGGACTTGCTTGACGCGCTGGAACCTGTCGTTAGCGCTGCGGTCGGCGTGAAGATGACACAGGCGGACTTGATCCGCCTCGGCTTGAAGTGCCTGGGAAAACAATACTTACCCGAAGTGAAGCCCCAAAAAGCGAAGAGAAAGACTCAGCGGGATTAGTCGCGGTAGAAGAACTCGTCTACTTCCGGATCGTTCAGGAACACCAGTCCGACGATTCCGCAAGTCGTATTGATCGGGTCGGCGCTCACCGCACAGATGATTTGCATGATCAGAAGCGTTCGAGGCGGGTTCCGTCGGCGCGATCGCGCGCCCAACAACTCCGACCCGCGAATAATCGCCATGATGCCGAACACGATGGAATAGTAAGTGCCAGGCCACGCGAAGCAAAGGCACCCTGAAAGCAGAATCCAGACCATCGCCCACAGGATCGCGAACCCTCCACCAAACAACAGCATGAACGCGATCGCTTGAACCTTACCGGGCACGGCCGGCTTTCGGCTTTCGTATCGCGCCCGCCTTCGGGATTCATAGTCTTCCCAATCGTCTTGTTCGCGGTCCCAGTCCCGTCCAGGTGATCGCTCTGGAACGATCTCCGGCTCCAAGAGCGGCTCGGCGGCTTCTCGCTCCCATTTTTGGGGCGCGTCGATCGACGCAGGTTCGTCGTCCAGTTCCCCGAGTACCGTCTTGTTCCGCCTGGGGGCCGGGACCTGGATTCGCTGGCCACACTTGGAACATTCGGACTTCTTGCCGGCGTCCGCGTCGGGGACGCTGTACGGCGACTTGCACACCGGGCAGGAATAGGAGATTGGCACGGGCATGCTCGGGTGAGGTTTGCCGTAGTAAACCGCGCCGACGCCTCCGAGTCAACGTTTAAGTTGGAACGCGTGTAGCCGGCGCGGCCGAAGAACGCTTGACGCCTGAAAAACACCACGATTCCCGGCATTCGAGAAAATGAACGGCACAGTGCACCGTTTTGTAGACGAGGATTTCGGGGGCGCCGGCCTGCACCACC
>JANLUE010001104.1:0-7167 GCA_031363325.1 Gemmataceae bacterium | reverse complement strand
GCTTCAGCCGCAAGTTCCGCCGCCGAAGTTCGTGCACTACGGCCCCGGCCAACCGGGCGACGCCCGCCGTGGCGAGGCGATCGATAGCGTCGTTTGTCCGGGGTGCATCGTGTCCGGTGGGCACGTGCGGCACAGCATTCTGTCCCCGAACGTGCGCGTGAATAGCTTCGCCACCGTCGAAGATTCGATTCTGTTCGAGGGCGTGAAGGTGGGCCGCAAGGCCCGCGTCCGCCGGGCGATCATCGACAAGGAAGTCGAGATCCCGGAGAACGTCCAGGTGGGCTTCGACCTGGAACTCGACCGCCGCCGCGGCTTCACCGTGACGGACAGCGGGCTCGTCGTGATCGCGAAGAGCGAGCCAGCGAACACGTTCCTGCGTTCGTGACTCATTTCAGTTCCGGCACGTCGAACACGAGGCCAACGCCCTGATCCGTCACGCTCACGATCGTTTTGCCATCGGCCGAGCAAACGGCATGACCGATCACCTGGCCGATCGGGTGGCCGGTGAGAATCGCCACGGGCTTCCGGGCCTTCCAGTCGAAGATGACCAGGTCGCTCGTTTGCACGCCGCCGGCCTGGGCGCCGCCGGCCGTCGGTCGGGCCAGATAGCGCGAGCCGCCGGGCAAGAAGCCGGTCGAACTGCCGTTCAGGTCGGAGGGCAGTCCGCCGAGGATTTTGCCGCTGTCGCCCGCGTAGAAGTTCATCGTGCCGGTGTGGGCCGCGAAGATCGAACCATCCCCCGCGACCGTCCGCCATGTTCCGGGGTTCGCATACGCCTTGCCCGCGACCGGCTCGGGGCTCACGACGCGCGTCAACGTTCGATTGATTCGATCGTAGCGCTCGATCTCGAATTTGTCGCCGCCAACGACGAGCCAGATCTCGGCCCCATCGCGGACCGGGAACGCCTCGACGACCCGATGGTCGGCGATGTCGAACGAGCCGGCATCGGCATTGGCGGACACGTTCCAAACGGTCACCTTGCCCGGCTGATGGCCCAGCTCGAGCTTCGGGTTTTCCGTCGCGACGACGATGTCCTCGCCGACGAAAAAGGCCGAGTACAGCATGATCGGAAGGCGTGCCGGTCTCTTGCGGTTCTTGACGTCCCACACCGCGGAAACACCGCGCGACTGCGTGCAGACCAAAGCTCCGGACGGAGACAACGCGAATCGCCCCCCGTCGAGTTGCGCGAGCACTTTCGGCTGTCCGGAGATGTTCAAGACATCAATGCGACCGGGGATGATGTCCGTGCCCACTTCGTAGCTGATCGCGACGACCTTGCCGTCGGCCGAGATCTGCACGGGCCGATCCCACTTCGCGGGGCCCGAACTGTTGAATCGCGCTCGCGGCTTGAGCTGGGGAAGATCGTCGGTCATCACGCCCGGCGGCGCGTCGGGCTCGCGACAGCCGGCGGCCAGTAGGGCCATCAAGAGAACGGAACGACGGGTGGGCATGCGGCACCTCGGGTCGAAGTATGGGGGAAGAGAATTGTCCCCGACCGTCGGGCGGATTGCAATCGATTTCGGAACGGCGTTACGATGAGCTTTCCGTTCCACGGCCGGCCGCACAATTCCATTTCATGGTGAAACATATGTCCCGCGTCCTCGGCCTCGATCTCGGCACGACGTTCTTCAAGGGCGCGGTCCTCGACCTGGGCACGGGCGCGATCGAGCACGTTCGCCGCGTGCCGACGCCGGGCCCAATTTCCGGCTTGCCGCGCCATCACGAACTCGACCCGGCCGCCGTGTTGGACGCCGTCCGCCGGCTGATCGGCGAACTTCTCCAACAAGCCACCGACGCGGCGGTTCTTTGGCTCAGCAGCCAGATGCATTGCGTCGTCCTGACCGACGAGCGCGGCCGGGCCGAATCGAACGTCATCACCTGGAAAGATCAACGCGGGCTCGACCCGGCGAGCGACGGCACCATCTTCGACGAAATTCGACAAATGGTGTCGGACGATGAGTTGAGGGCTGTCGGCCGCGAAGTTCGAATCGGGTTGCCGGTCACGAACTTGTTCTGGCTCGCGCGACACAATCGCCTGATGCCCGGCCGGTACGCGACCTCGCTGCCGGACTTCGTCCTGGCGAATTTGTGCGATGTCGAGCCGACGACCGAAGCCACGAACGCGGCCGCCCACGGGCTCTTCGATCTGGCGGCCGGCAACTGGCACTTCGACTTGATCGAACGACTCGGCCTGAGCGGACTGAAGTGGCCACGCGTTCGGCCAATGGGCGAAGTCGTCGGGACTTTCGAGATCGCCGGGCGACGACTGACCTGTCATGCCCCGATCGGCGATCAACAGGCCGCCCTCGCCGGCGCGGAGTTCGGCGACCGCGAGCTTTCGCTCAACCTCTCAACGGGTTCGCAAGTCAGTTTGTTGGCGAACGAACCTTCGGTTGGCGATTATCAAGTTCGGCCGTACTTCAATGGCCGCTGGCTGCGAACGATCGTGCAGGTACCGGCCGGGCGGTCGCTCGCGGTGCTCGTCGATTTACTTTCGGAGTTCGCACGGTCGCAGGGCCAACTGAAGGCCGACCCCTGGGACTTCGTCGCGCGCGCGTCGGAACGCGTGCATGAAACTGACCTCGCCGTCGTCCCGACCTTCTTTGGCACCGCGTTCGGCGCGACCGGTTCGATCGCCAACATCCGCGAAGACAACTTGACGGCCGGCCACCTGTTCCTGGCCACGTTCCAGTGGATGGCCGACACGTATGCCGAGTGCGCAAGGCGCTTGTCGCCCGAACGCGAATGGGATCGCATCGTGTTCTCGGGAAGTCTGGCGCAACGATTCCCACGATTGCGTGAGTTGATCGTGGATCGCCTCGGCGGGGTGCCCCACCGAATGTGCCCAACCGAAGAGGACGCGTTGCGCGGGCTGCTCCTGCTGGCCCGGGGATCGCACTAACATAGCCTCACGTTCCGCACGTTGATTCTTTCGCAGTGGTTCGACCGGTGGAACTTGCGTCGGGCGTGGCGCTACGGCAAGTTCGAAGAGACGACTGGGGTGTGAACACGTCGGCTCACCTTTACGCCAGCACGTCTTTCACGACCTTGCCATGCACGTCCGTCAGCCGGAAATCGCGGCCCGCGTAGCGGAACGTCAGTCGTTCGTGATCGAGGCCAAGGCAATGCAGGATCGTCGCCTGCAAGTCGTGGATATGGACCGGCTTTTCGACGATGCTGTAGCCCAGGTCGTCCGTCGCGCCGTGGACGATGCCCGGCTTGATCCCGCCGCCGGCGAGCCACATGGAATACGCGCTCGGATGATGGTCGCGGCCCAGCGATCGACCGAGGGCGGGGTTCGATTCGATCATCGGCGTGCGGCCGAACTCGCCACCCCAGATCACGAGCGTCGAATCGAGTAGGCCGCGTTGCTTCAAGTCTTGAACGAGTGCGGCACTCGCCCGATCGGTCGCCTTGCAGTTGCCCGTGTGGTTGCCGACCAGATCCGAATGCGCGTCCCAACCCTCGTGATAGATGTTGATGAACCGCACGCCGCGTTCGACCATTCGTCGGGCGAGCAGGCACGCTCGGGCGAACGACGGCTTGTCCGGCTCCGCGCCGTACAGCTCGAGCGTCTTGGCGCTTTCCTTCTTGAGGTCGGTGAGTTCCGGGGCCGATGCCTGCAAGCGAAACGCCATCTCGTAGGACGCGATTCGCGTGGCGATCTCCGGGTCGCCATCGGCCTCGAGTCGCTTGCGGTTCAACGCGCCGATCAGATCGAGCGAGTCGCGTTGCAGTTTCGCATCGACCCCCTTGGGGCTCGACACATTGAGGATCGGGTCGCCGGTGTTGCGAAAGCGAACCCCGGTGTAGACGCTCGGCAGGAAGCCGCTCGACCAGTTGGCTGCCCCACCGCTGATGCCGGATCCCGTCGACATCACGACGAAAGCCGGCAGGTCCGTCGCCTCAGCCCCAAGGCCGTACAGCGCCCACGAGCCCAGGCTGGGCCGACCCGGCTGGCCGAAGCCGGTGTTGAAGAAAATCTGCGCGGGGGCGTGATTGAATTGATCGGTGTGGACCGAGCGAATCAGGCAGACATCGTCGATCACCCGGCCCAGGTGGGGCAACACTTCGGCGATCTCGGTCCCGTTCGAACCGACCTTTTTGAACTTGAAGCGCGGCCCCATGGCGGCCGCGTCGGACCGGATGAACGCGAACCGTTGCGTGCCGATCAGGTCGGGCGGGATCGGCTTGCCTTCGAACTTGGCGAGCGCCGGCTTGTTGTCGAACAGGTCGAGATGACTCGGCGCCCCCGCCATGAACAAATGGATGACGGCCTTGGCTTTGGCCGGAAAGTGCGTCTTCTTCGGCGGGAACGGCGTCTCCGCGGCGCTCGCGCGATCCGCGAGCAACCCGGCGAGCGCGACCTTGCCGAGCCCGACGCCGCAATCGCGCAGGAAGTGTCGGCGAGCGATGGGTTGTTCGAGCATGATGATTCCCAGGGTTGGCGAGCGTTCGGTCGATGCGTCATCGTGTCCCAGGGTAGCGCGCTTCGCCATCTTGCCCTGGGCTGGGGAATGCAACTTCAATGAATGTTGTAAATCGCCCCCGTTGGCCCGTTGGAGCCAACGGCAAAAGGGTGGGATTGTATTTTGTAGACGATTTGAACCTCCTCGTCTCTGACCTCGATTCGTTTGACCAGCAGGCGAAGGATTTTTCGCTTGGTTGGGAAGTCCAGGTCGTTCAGTTCCGGCCGGGGTTTCCCATCCATGGAACCCTCGCGAAAGGTTGGCAGCGCCTGAAGCAGCACTACCGCGACCTTCCGCGCCGCCGAAGCGACGATCGAGGGATGACAGTATGAAATACGACCGGCTTGCCTGAAATCCTCTGATGCGGCAAAGGCTGAACCACGTTGCCCTGGGCCAAAGAAACAGGGTGTCGGCCGGAATCTAAAGTCAATCTTCGGGCTCAAGATTCTCTCGCTCATTGAGCGTCATTCGATTAGGATTCTCTTACCCGCCGTCCTTTCAACCCGGAGCGGCCACATGTGCCGGCCCTTGGTTATCACCATATTGCTCACGCTCGCCGCTTCGGCTCGGGCCGAGGTGCCGGCCGACTGGGCGTTCAAGCCGGTACGGCCACGCGCCGTACCGAAGCTTGCGGCCCGCACGCCGATCGATTCGTTTCTGCTCGAACGCTTGCACGCCGTGAAGCTCGACTACGCGCCGGCCGCCGACCGGGCCACGCTCCTGCGCCGAGTCACGTTCGATCTCGTCGGCCGACCACCGACGCCGGGCGATCTCGACGCGTTTCTCGCCGACGATCGGCCCGACGCCTTCGAGCGCGTCGTCGAGCGCTTGCTCAGTTCGACGGGCTACGGCGAACGACAGGCGCTGCCGTGGCTCGATGTCGTTCGCTTCGCCGAAACCGATGGCTTCAAGGCGGACGACAAACGGCCGCACGCCTGGCGGTATCGCGACTACGTCATTCGTTCGTTCAATGCCGACAAGCCGTTCGACCAGTTCGTTCGCGAGCAACTTGCCGGCGATGAATTGTTCATGAACGAGCCCGAGGCCCTCATCGCGACCGCCTTCTTGCGACATTACCCGGACGAATACAACGCCGTGAACCTGGAACAGCGTCGCCAGGAAATCCTCAACGACATCACCGATACGACCGCCCAAACATTTCTCGGCCTCACGGTCGGCTGCGCGAAGTGTCACGATCACAAATACGATCCGGTCACGCAGGAAGATTATTACCGTCTTCAGGCCTTCTTCGCGGGCTGGAACGAAGTCGATGCCCCGTTGATGTCGCCGGGCGAACGCGCCGAGTTCGACCGCCGACTGGCGACATGGGAGTCGAAGACGGCCGACGTTCGAAAGGCGCTCGATGTACTCGAACGACCGTTCCGCGATGGCTTCTCGAAGAAACGACGCGGACGGTTTCCCGAGGAGTACGCGAAGTTGCTCGACGTGCCGGAGGAGAAACGCACGCCGCTCGAACGGCAGATTGCCGCGATGGTCGCGAAGCAGGTTTACGCGGACGACAAGGGCATGTTCTCGGGAATGAAGCCGACCGAGAAGGAACGTCACGAGTCGTTGAAAAAGCAACTGGCCGACGCGGGCCCGCGACCAACGCCGTCGGCCGTCGCGATGGCGTTCACCGATGTGGGTCGAGTTGTTCCACCAACACACGTGTTGAAGCGTGGCAACTGGGCCAAGAAGGGCGACGAAGTCGAGGCCGGCTTTCTGTCGGCGATCGACGATCACGCGGCGAGGCCGACTCTGACGGGTCGACGGTCGGCGCTCGCGAACTGGATTGCCGATTCCAACAACCCCCTGACCGCCCGGGTGTTCGTGAATCGCGTCTGGCAACAACATTTCGGGAAGGGCTTGGTTGTTTCGTCGGGCGACTTGGGGGCCCAGGGCGATCGACCATCGCACCCGGAGTTGCTCGATTGGCTCGCGGCCGACTTCATGGTCCACGGCTGGAGCGTCAAACATCTGCACCGACGAATTGTGCTGTCGGACGCATATCAGCAGGGGTCAATGTCGACGGCGGGATCGCGGATCGATCCGGAGAACAAGTTGCTTTGGCGCATGAATCGGCGCCGGCTCGATGGCGAATCGTTGCGCGATGCGATCCTGGCGATCGGCGATTCGTTGAACGATCGGGCCAGCGGGCCGAGCGTGTATCCGGAACTTCCGCCCGAACTCAAAGCGGGCGCGTGGCCCGTGTCGGCCGACGTGGCCGAGCGCAATCGCCGCAGCATCTACGTGTTCGTGAAGCGCAACCTGCGCTACCCACTGTTCGCCGCGTTCGACGCCCCCGATCGAACCGAGACGTGCTCGCGCCGGTATGAAACGACAACCGCCCCACAGGCGCTCATGTTGTTGAACGACGCGCTCGTGATCGAGAAGGCGAAACGATTCGCCACGCGGATCGAGCGCGAGGCCGGAAGCGATCCCGACGCACGAGTCGAGCGGGCCTATCGCATCGCCCTGTCGCGGTTGCCGACGAGCGAGGAACGCTCGGCCGCGCGCACGTTCCTGGCATCGGGCCATTTGGCCGACCTGTGCCATGCGATCTTGAATCTGAACGAGTTCGCGTACGTGGACTGATCGTGCCACCCGGGTGGCCGGCTCGCACCCCCCGGCGGCGCAAAATTACCGGCCAAGGGGGGCGTGATGGTTGGGGGGTAGGAACCCGCCCCGGGCGCGCGGG
>JANLUE010001100.1:0-2312 GCA_031363325.1 Gemmataceae bacterium | reverse complement strand
GATTTTCAGGCCAACGGCCTGTCAGCTCTAAGCCCAGGGCAAGTCGGCGCAGCCGACGCCGCCCTGGGTTGGCGGCCCGCCCCAGGTTTGCAGCCTGAAGGGCTGCGATCCGACCCGGCAATGGAATCGAACTCGCGGTCGAATGGATGGACGGCCGCTACCTCAACTCGAAGGGCGCTCTAACCCTCGGCCGATGACTTCGAGGCCGAGCGGGTGCTGCCGAACGATCGGCTACGGCCTGATCACCGCTCCTCCGTCAAGCGCGGCTGGCGCTCGATCGCCAGGATCGCTTCGGCGGCCGAGATTCGCAACTCCGGGTCGGCATTGGTCAGGGCCACTCGCAGGTCGGGGAGTGCGGGCTTGGCGTCGGCGCGGAAGCGGGCCAGGCCGATCGCGGCGACGCGCTTCAAGCGGAGGTCGTCGGCTCGGAGGGCTTCGATCAGGGCGGGGACGGCGGACTTCGCTTCCGTGCCGATGGCCGAGAGTGTCTTCAGGGCGGCGAGTCGTGGCTCGGCGTCGCCCTTGATCGCGGCGGCGATCACGACCGGGCCGGCCGCTTTCGCTTTCGCCCCAAAGCGCTCGAGGGCGGCCAGAGCGGCCGCGCGAACGTCCATGTCCGAGTCGTTCGCCAGTCGGGTCAACACTTCAATGTCCTCGGTCGTCGCGGCGGGTGTGCCGGCCGCGTTCGTGCGCGCGCCGAGCGCCCGAGCGGCCGTCCAGCGAATGGTCGGCTCGCGGTCGTTGGCCCCAGCGAACAGGAGTGGCCGGGCTTCTGTCAGGTCGGCGAATTGCTCGGCGGCGGATAGCACGGCCAAGCGACCTTGCGGTCCGAGGTCGCGCGACTTGTCGGCCAGGAGGGGGATGATTTTCTTGAGCCCGTCCGCCGAGGCCGAGTCGGCCTTCGGCGGCATCCCGGGCCCTTGCGAGGTGCCGACCAGTCGCCGCAACGAGGCCAGGCTCCCGGCCGTGCGGATCGCGGCCATTCGCGTGGTCGCGTCCGAATCGGCGAGCGGGCCGGCGAGGGAGCCCGTCAAGTCCCCCAGGTCTGCAATCGCCAATTGAATCACGCGGCCACTCGACGCCCAGCCATAGAGGTTGCCGATCGCGGACAACATTCGGCGCAGGGCGAACTGCGAGTCCGAATCGTCCCAGTCGACGGTGCCGCCGACTCGTGGCATGAGGCCGGCAAGTTCGCGGATGGCCGGCCCGGGGCCGGCGTCGAACGTGTACGTTTCGCCGAGTCGGGCGGCGCTCGTCTGGATCGCCGAGAGGGCCGCCTGGCGCGTGGCCGACGTGCCGTCCGCGAGCAGGGCCTGGAGCGCGGGCTTCGCGGCCTGGATGAGTTCGGCCAGGTACGATAGCGAATCGTTGAGCCGATCCCCTTGCTTCAATGGCGTGGCCGCGATCTGGATCGCACTGTTCAAAGCGTCCGCCGCCGCGAGCCGTACGTCGGCCGGATCGGACTTCGCGTGCTTGCCGACCAGCCGAGCGAATTCCTTCGGGTCGGGACGGCTTTTGCCGAGCGCCCGGAGCGCGGCCGCCAGGAGTGCGGGGTCGGACGCGTTCTTGTCAACGTAGGTCGTCAATGCGGCCGCGAGGCCCGAGCCGTACAGCGATCCGGGCGGGACCGTCTCGATGGTCGCGAGTGCCGCCCGCTGCGTTTCCGGGTTGTTCCCGGTCAATGCGGCACGAAGCGACGGCAACAGCGGCGCGACCCGTCGGGCGAGGTCGGTCTCGTTCCGCGCGTCGGCGTCGGTCGGCCTTCCAGGTTGGCCGAACGCCGCCCCGAAGCCAGCGAGCAGGATTAATGAGGCCGAGACGATTCGGTAGCGCGACACGGGATGCCTCGGGTTGGCACGGGAACGATTGGATTAGTATGGCAAGGCGCGCGTCAACGTGGAAGTGCGGAGAGATCGGCCGGGCGTCGCCGGGAGGGCGGTCGGCGAAATTTGGCCGGTCGTGCCGGATGTGCGGCTCGACCCGTCGGCTATCATGGGGTGAGGAGACCCGATGAGCAAGCAGTCCGATCTCGGCGGCATCATTCACACGTATCTCGGATACGACCCCGTTCACTTCCCATCGCCTCGTGCCGAGCCGCCCGACATGGCCTCCGCCGCCATGGAACATCTGCTGATGCACGGCAACACGCGGCGACTCACGGAGGAAGAACTCGCGAACGCGGTGCACATCGATCCCTCGCAGATTCGCGGTCTTGGGCCGAGCCTGGAAGCAATCGCCGAGATGCTCCGCGAACGCAAGCGCAAGATTCTCGAGACGTACGAGACGTCGGCCGCCCAGGAATCGGCCCGCTC
>JANLUE010001074.1:0-5888 GCA_031363325.1 Gemmataceae bacterium | reverse complement strand
TGCAGACCCAGGGGCAGCGGGGGCAGCAGCCAGAAGATGCCGACGGCAACCAGCGAGCCCCAGGTGCCCGGAGCAACGGGCAGCAGACCGGAACCCAGCCCGAAGGCCAGCCAGTGCACCGGGTCACGAAACACCTGACGGATTAGGTCCGGAGGGGAAGACTTACGGCTCATCAGAAGTGCCGAAACGTCGTGTCCGGAATGGCGAACGGCTGACCCTGCTGGCGCCATCGGCTGCCCAGGCGCGGGACCACGGTACCGATGCGGGTAACGGGAACCTGCCACCTCGCGGTCAGGTCACGGAAATCACTCTCTCGCGACGCCGGGATCGTGAAACACAATTCGTAGTCGTCGCCACCTGTCAGGGCGTATTCAACAGCCTGGACGGCGCCAAGGCTTCGCAACTCCGGGCTCAGTGGCAGGTTTTCCGCGTCCAGCTCAGCACCGACGCCACTGGCCACCAGCAGCTTGCAGAGGTCGTCGTCGAGCCCGTCGGAGATGTCCAGCATGGCTGTCGCCATGCCGGCCAGCAACCGGCCTTCCAGCACCCGGGGTTCCGGATAGAGGAAACGCTGACGCAACGTCATTGCTGCCTCTTCCGTCGTGACCGCGGCCAGCAGCAGCCGACCGGCCACCGCATCACCGGGATGCCCCGTCACCCAGATGCCATCACCGGGCCGGGCGCCAGTACGCCGGACGGCATGGTCTGGCCGGGCCTGGCCGACGATGGTCACCGTGGCGCCCAGCGGCCCACGGACGGTATCGCCGCCGATCATTCTTTTAACTCCGTCGGTCGCAAGGCCGGCGGAGTTTTTTATGCGCTCGTTCGCGAACACATTGCAAAAGTTCAAGCCTGGCTTCCCGTCACCAGGCTGTCGGCGCGGCGTTAGCCGACCGGCACCAAGATTTCACCTTTTCCCGGCACCGACGAATCGCCCGCGAAGCGGCGGAACGATCCCTGACCAGGAATGACGAACCCCAAGCTGGCCAGGTGTTGGGTGTAAATTCGCATAAACGTAGGCGAATACGTGCACGCGTAGGCGAACGTCGGCAGCAGCTTGACGGGGGCTAGCGAGATGATCGTGCCGCGTTGCATCCAGGCACCGGTCCGTTGTTCGGCACCGGCCATCAGGACGATCGTACCACCCTTCATCTGAAGGCCGACGAAATCCTTGGCGGGGTCGCGAACGGCGATCAGCCCACGTTTCATCCGCATGCCGAGTTCGATGCCGGCCGAGCCTTCGACCAGAATCGTCCCGCCGCTCATGCCCGAAACGCTGCCCCGATAAGCGGCCGCGACCTGACCGCCGACGTTGCCCCGAACGTGGATCGACCCGCCGGCCATCTCTCCACCCACCCAGTCGCCGGCATCGCCGTGAACTTCGATCGACCCGCCCTTCATGTACGCGCCGAGGTGCATGCCAACCGCCCCGCGAATCGTTAGGCGGCCCCGCGTCATTTCGCGGCCGATCCACTTGACGTTGTGCAAGTCGCCCCGGAGTTCGATGTCCTCGCCCGGCTCGCCCTCGACCGTGAAGAACGTTTCGAGTCGTTCCGTCCGCTTGCCGTGAAACACGGGCAAGGCGCGAACGGCGTCGAGCGTCAACCCGGCGAGGCGGTCCGGCGAAAGGCACTCGGCCTCGAGCGGGACGGTCGGTTGGTCTTTGAGTGTGAGAGTCAGCATTCGTTTTTTGGTCCGTTCGCCTCGATCACCTGGATCCCATGAACGCGTTCCATTTCAACCGGGTAGTTGTCGAACGACATCGTGTACTGTTGCTGAAACACCGGGCGAAGGTACGTTTCAATCGCGGGATCGTATTCCGGGCGAATGACGAACTGTCGGCCTTCGACCGTCTTGCGGAGTTCGCCTTCTTCGATGATGATCTCGCCGCCCTTGATCACATAGCGCGGGTAGGCGAACATCTTCTGGGCGTCGGGCTCGTCCTCGAAGAGGGCGATGTCCGCGTCAGCCCCGACGCCCAGATGGCCCTTGTTTTTCAGGCCGAGCGAGCGGGCCGGCCCGGCCGACGTGATGATCGCGATCTCGCCGAGCGTGTATTGCCGTGTGAGTTCCGGCAGCAAGATTCGCTTCTGAACTTTGTCCGGTAACTTCTTCAATTGCTCGCGGCGGAAGTCGAGGTCCATCAGGAGGCGAATGATCTCGGGGTAGCGCCAGAAGGCCGCCCCGTTCGGGTGGTCGGTCGTCAGGAAGATTCGCCACGGGTCGTTGATGAGCAACAACAGTTCGAGCCCGACGGCCCACTGCACGCCGTTGACGAGGTTCTTTTCCTTGTAGACGTACGGCACGACGCCGCAGCCCGTTTCGTTCTCGACATCGAGGTTGCCCCACTTCTTGCCGGTCAACTGGTGCAACAAGTGTTGCCAGGGACCGTCGGCCGTGATCGTCACGGTCGTGCCGAAGAGCACGGCACCGGCGTCGGTCGTCAGGTTCGGGTGGGCGTTGAAGTACTCGGCGATTCGTGCGGATTCCGAACGGAATGTGAACCAATCGGTCCCACCGTACGCGTGATATTGCAAGTGGGCCATGTGCGCCCGATTGCCTTCGAGCACCTTCATGGTCTCGAGCGTCGTCGTGTAGTTGCCCGGCGCGCCGAGATTGTTGCAGTGCAAGTGAACCGGATGCGGCAATTTCAAGTCGTCGACGATCCGAGCCAAGTTGGCGACGATCCGGGCCGGTGTCAGCGTCTTGTAGCCTGGCACCGGGTCGTGCATCGTCTTGGCGTCCTTGCCCCACTTCCAGGCGTCGACGCCCCCGGGGTTCACGGCCTTCACGCCATAGGCTTTGGCTGCCCAGATTTGCCAGGCGGCCACGTGTTTGGCCCGCTCGAGGTCGCTTGGTTCGCCGGTCTCGAACAGGTCGAGCAGGATTTCGTTGTTGGCCATCAACACGCAACACGACTTGTCGACGATCGGCGTGTCCCGAAGTTCCTCGTGCGTGTGCTTGGCGGACAGGATCGGGACGGCCGCCTCGTTCACGGTCGTCCAGCCCATGCCGGCGTAAACGTAGCCCGTCGCGAACGTGGTTGGCGTGGACCCCGCGAGGCCCGCCCGGCGAATATGATCGCGGACGATCGGGTTCGCGTTGCGATGTTGTTCTGGAATGAGCCCGCGAGCGAAGTTGAGCGCCGCCCCGGCCACGTGCGTGTGCACGTCGACCCCGCCGGGGAACACGACGAGCCCCGTCGCGTCGATCGTTCGCCCGCCCTCGACGGACGGCACGATGCGGCCTCCCGAGACGCAGATGTCGCGGACCGTGCCGTCGAGGCCGTTCGCCGGGTCGTAAACTTTGCCGCCAGTGATCCGAAGCATGAAGAGTCCCGTGCGAGGCTGGCGTCAGGTGATGGGGAGATAAAGGCGACCCGAGCCGCGCAAGTCGTCGAGTCGCGTCAGGTACTCGTATACGCTCTCGACGACGCGATCCAAGTACTGACGGTTCGCCTGAACCTTGGTGCGATCGTAAAGACCGGCCAACTCTCATTGTTGTTGAATTGGCGTATCGACGCTTCCAGCGAATCGGCCGAATCCATTTTCCGGTTGTCCGTAATGAGAATCAATCCTCGCTCCTGGCAAACCTGCCAGATTTCCAGGTCCGTGGAGTCCAGCCTTAAGCCGACGTCGCCAAAGTAGAGTAATTCGAGATTGAGCAGCGCCCAGAAGTCCGTCCAGGGCTCCAGTTGCATCAAGCGTACGATCTTGTCGACGTCGCCGATCGCGTTCGCGTCAGCGAGAAGTGAGATCACCGTTCAACTCCTTGCGGCGGGCGACGCGTTCCCACAAGAGTTTGATCAACTCCTCTCGTGTCCCCTCGAACGGAGGAAAGCGAAGCTTCTGCAGCCGCATCTGCTCCTTCCGATAGGCCTCGACGCGGTCGTCCGCGGCGATCAGTTCGGCCTCGTGCGACTGGTAATAGTCCTGAATTACGGCAATCTCAGCGATGCTCAGGCTGGGAATCGAACGGAGGATTTCTTCCGCGCCGTAACCGACCCGGAAGAACGGAACCAAATCGGCCACGGTGATTCGGCTCGTCGAGAGTTGCATTCCCCGGCCGCGATCGACGAGTTCGATTTTGTTCACTTCCATGGAGAATTCCCATGCGACGAAACGAAACTCAGTTGCGTCGGCGGTACAGAGAGAACGGTGCTTTCGAGCGGATTCACGACGACTCGAAATTCAGTGAAAGCTTGCCGCCAAGCGCTCCGACGATTCGAAACAAGGTTGCGATCGTCGGATTGACCGACAAGCAGGATTCGAGCTTGCCCAAAACGATTGGGTCGACTTTGGACCGTTCGGCAAGTTCATCCACGCTCCAGCCGAGTGACTCGCGTTCACGCTTGATCGCGGCCGCCCATTGATAAAGGATCGTGGCCTCAGCTCCCGATACTGTGTCCGATGGCAAGACACGAATCGGGTTCGAACGGTGGGCTTCGCGGATTCGCTTCTCCTCGGCTCGCTGTTCCGGCGTTCGTTCGATCCTGGGCATTCGCGCGATATCACTCATGATTTGCCTCAGTGAATTACTATCGTTCCCCAACTTCGTACGCCGTAACGGGGCGAACAATGAGCGGGTCCTCGGCGTTCAGTACTTCGTAAACAACGACGATGTATCGACCCGTATGTGTCATTCCGAACGCAATCGGCCGGCCACTCGAATCACTGGTGTCGCGCTTCGCCGTCGAGTCCAACAATACGGATTCAACCTCTTGTGGAGTGAGTCCATGTTCAGCGACATGTGTCGTGTTGCCGTCTTCGTCAGACTCGTCGTCCCAGTCAACGAGTGCCTCATTCATCTTGGGCATCCCCTTGAGATTCTACGCACTCATTGCCGGGTACCATGCCGGCTTCTTGCCGACGGCCTCGACAATCCGGCGCACGACTTCCTCGTCGGAGGGGTACGGCGATTTCAACGGCGGCCTCAGGGGCAGGGGGATCTCGTCCATGCGGTACACCGTGCCGGGAGCGCTGATTCCGGTCACCGCGGTCGTGATGTGGACGCGGGCCAATCGGCTCGTGTGGGTGACTTTCGGATCGAGTACGATTGTCGGGATTCGGGCCAGGTGATCGATCGCGGGTTGGGGCATCGTCGCACCGGGGTCGGCACCGAGGATCAAGGCCGCGTCGGGTTCGCCGCGAACAAGCAGGTCGACGGTCGAGAACTCACCGGGGTTGAAGCGCGGGTAGCCGCGCGTCAGGCTGATTCCAAAGGGGTAGCTCAGCGTATATCGCAAGACGACGTCGGCCCCGGTCACGTTGCCGTGCCCGCGCATCGGCATGGCGACGAACTTCGTGTAGGCGTTGAGTTCCGTTGCGAGCGTCAGGGCCGCCGCCGAGTTCATGTACTTGCCGCGCGTCATCGACAGGCCCATGCCGAAGAACAGCACGCCGAACTTCGCCGACTTCATTCGATTGGCCAGGTCTGTCAACTGTTCGAGTTTCAGCCCGGTCTCGGTGATCGAATCCTCATCAACTGTTTGCCCTTTCACGATCGCCCGCAACGCGGTGAGAACTTCAAAATCCTTGCCGGGTCGGAGTTGCAGGAAGATGTCGGCCGCCTTGGCGCTCGGTGTCTCGCGAATATCGACGAGCACCATCGTCCGGCCCTTGCGGCCGTTCGGGACGAACTTCCCCTTCTGCATGATCGTGTACTTGGTGAAGTGCCGGGGGTGACACTCCGCCGGGTTGCCGCCCCAGTAGATGATGAGGTCGGCCCGGTTCTTGACTTCGCCCAGCGTGCAGGAAACTTTGCCACCCAACTGGGCGGCGATCTCGGTGGGCCCGTGTCAGAGGGATGTGTGGCTATCGATCACGGCCCCGACCATGTCGGCGAGCGTGACGGCCTCCCGTGTGGTTTCACAGGTCACATTGCTGAGC
>JANLUE010001064.1:0-7628 GCA_031363325.1 Gemmataceae bacterium | reverse complement strand
CGCGCGCGCATAGCATCCCCCTTCGATGGCCGAGAAAAGCCCCAGGCAATTGGGCGGCATTGTAAGGAATCAGCGTTGCTTTGACCCTTCGAGGGTTGGCCGGCCGTGCAATTCACGGGCTGGCCCTCGGCGGCTTACGGGACTTTCGGGGGCCGGGTAAAACAGGTCGATCAGACCGACAACGGCAAGGGCCAGTTCCGCGTGCTCATCGAACCGGACCCGATCGCCAGCGACGACAAGTGGCCCGCGAAAGAGTACCTGCGGCAGGGCAATCACGCGGTGGGCTGGGTGTTTTTGAACCGCGTGACGCTCGGCTGGGAAGTCTGGCGGCGACTCAACGGGTTCCCGCCGGTGGTCGCGCCGGACGAACCGGGCAAGAAGAAGTAGCAACAGGATGAACCGCATGGACGCGGCTCGGGCATGGATCGTGTTCGTCGCGCTCGGGGCTTCGGCCAGCGCCCAGGATCAATTCGCCGCTGACCGCCAGCTTCCCAAGCCGAAAGACCCGACATTTGCGATCGATGTGCCGGCCGAGACGCCCGCTCGACCGAAGCCGGCCCCGCCGATCGTCGGCTCCGCCCCGAGCGCCGGCCCGGGCTCGCTCGACCTCGCCGAAGTCTTGCGTTCGGTCGACGACCACTACCCCCTGCTCCGCGCGGCCGAACAGGAACGAGCGATCGCCGGCGGGCGACTCGTCTCGGCGATGGGCGCGTTCGATACAAACCTGAGCCTGACCAACACGAACGTGCCCGAGGGCACATTCGAAAACTATCGCTATTCGTTCGGGCTTAGCCAGACGTTCCCGTTCTCCGGGGCCCGTGTGTTTACGCAATATCGCGGCGGCTACGGAGACTTCCCAAGTTACTACGGCGACCGCAAGACCGCCGACGGCGGCGAAATTCGCAGTGGCATCCAGATTCCGCTGCTGCGCGATCGCGAGATCGATCGTGCCCGCGCGACGCTCGAACAGGCTCGATTGAATCGCGACGCCGCCGAGCCGTTCGTCGAACGCCAACGGATCGAATTTCAACGGGCGGCCGCGCGAGTCTATTGGCTCTGGGTCGCGGCCGCCGAACGCCTCGCCATATTGCGATCGCTGGTCGGCCTGGCCGAAGCGCGCGACAAGCAGATCAGCCGACTCGTCGAGGAGAAGCTCGCGGCGAAACTCGATCGGGCGGACAACCTGCAGAACTTGCTCGGTCGAAGCGCCGGCCTCGTCGAAGCGGAGCAGGCCTTCGTGCAAGCGTCGATTGATCTGTCACTCTTCTTGCGCGACGAGTCGGGTCGGCCCGTGCTGGCGACACTGGAGCGCCGACCGGGCTTCCCATTGCTCCTCGAACCGGACGCGAGTCAATTTGAGAAGGCGCTCACCTACGCCGCCGAGCGCCGACCGGAGTTGCGCCGCCTGCGACTTCAACTGCAGTCGGCCGAGGTCGAACTGCGGCTCGCGCGAAATCAGTCGCAGCCATCGCTGAACGCGATCGTGGCCGGCGTGACGGACCTGGGGGCGGGCAAACCGAAGACGGGCAAAGATCGGCTCGACCGCAACGGCCTGGAAGTCGGCTTCGAGATGCAGGCCCCGGCGCAGTTCCGCGACGCCAAGGGTCGCGAGATGGCCGCCGCCGCGTTGCTCGGCCAACTCACCCAGCAATTTCGTTATCAGGAAGACGTGATCCGGGTCGAAGTTCAGTCGGCGTTTCTGGCGCTCGATCGCGCGTATGAGCAAACCCGACTGGCCCGCGAGCGCGTCAAGTACGCTCGGCAAGTGGCCGAGGGCGAACGCCAGTTGTTCCGCGACGGCCTGAGCGAATTGATCCGCGTCAACTTGCGCGAGCAATCGGCGTTCGACGCCGATGTCCTGGAGGTGACGGCCAAATTGAATTACTTCCGCGCGATGGCCGAATACCGGGCGGCGCTCGGCATGACGGGTCAATGAGGTGCCGGCTACGCGTCCGCTCGGGCCGGGAACGGGGCCGACGAAAATAGCTCGGGGCGTCAGCCCTGGGTCCTTCAGCGACGCAACCCATCAGACCTCACGCCGATTCCAACACCGGCACGGATTCCAGCAAATCTTTCACAATGTCACTCACATGTCGTCCTTCGACTTCCGCTTCCGGCCGAACGATGAGTCGATGGCCAAGCACGCCAAGCGCGATTTCTTGCACGTCTTCGTGCGTGAAGAAATGCCGTCCCTCCAGGATGGCTCGCGCGCGGGCGGCACGCAACAGGTTCAACGCGGCACGTGGGCTGGCGCCGAGCAACACATCCGGGTGCTGGCGACTTTCTTCGGCCAGGGCGACGATGTAGTGCATCAGTTCGTCTTTGCCGTACACGCTGCTCAGGGCCGATTGCATCTTCATGATCGACTCGGGGTCGAACATCGGCTGCAGTTCCGGGATCGCCTGACTGTGCACCCGCAACATGCGGACCTCGGCATCGTGGCCGGGGTAGCCCATCTCGATTCGCAACAGGAATCGATCGAGCTGCGCTTCCGGCAGCCGATAGACGCCTTCCTGTTCGACCGGGTTTTGCGTGGCCATCACGAGGAACGGTCGGGGCAACGGCAGCGTCGTTCCTTCGACCGTAACCTGGTACTCCTGCATCGCCTCGAGCAGGGCCGACTGCGTCTTGGCCGGGGCGCGGTTGATTTCGTCCGCGAGGAGCACCTGGCAGAAGATCGGCCCCTTGCGCAGGACGAAGTCGTTCGTCCTGCGATCGAGGATCGAGACGCCGGTCACGTCGGACGGTAATAGGTCCGGCGTGAACTGCACGCGCGAGAACTCGCAGCCGAGCAGTCGCGCGAACGCTTTCGAAAGCGTCGTCTTGGCGACGCCCGGCACGCCTTCGAGCAGCACGTGCCCGCCCGTGAGCAACGCGATGAGCATCTGCCGGGTCACGCTCTCCATGCCGACCACGACGCGGCCGATTTCCTGGGTGACCTTCTGGGCCAGGGCCTTGCCCTGGGAAGCCAGTTCCTTGGCGATCTCGTTGCCGGGGGTCGGTGGCGGATTCATGCGGCTCGGGGGCTCGGCGTGAGGACGGGTGACCAATTCAAGATAGGAGACGACGGCCCGCCCGTTGAGTTCCACGGCCCACACTGGTACACTCCCACCCATGAACCGCGCGACATTTCTTTTGCTGGCCCTCCCCATGGTCCTTCTGGCCGACCCACCCGTGAACAAGCCGCTCGACGCCAAGTTCCTGCAACAGTACGCACAAACGCGCGGCTTCCTGGCCGGCCGACCCGTCAACCCGAAGCCCACGCCGGACGGCAAACACGTCCTGTTTCTGCGGACCGGGCCGACCGACGCGAAGCGGGCCCTGTTCGAGTTCGACGTAACGACCGGAAAGACGCGCGAACTCCTGACGGCCGAAGCCATACTCAGAGGGGCCGAAGAAAACCTGACCCCCGAGGAGAAAGCACGCCGCGAACGGATGCGCATCAGCGCCGGTGGGTTTGCCGATTACTTTTTCGACGAATCCGGCACCAAGCTTCTGTTGCCGCTTTCCGGCAAGCTGTTCATCTTCGATCGGACAACCGAGAAAGTCCGGGAACTGCCAATCGCGAAGGGAACGCTCATCGACCCGAAGTGGTCGCCGGACGGCCAGCGAATCAGTTACGTTCGCGATCACGACCTCTACACGTTCGACCCGGCGACCAATGTCGAAGTTGCGGTCACATCGGGCGGGACCATCGAGAAAACGAACGGCCTCGCCGAGTTCGTCGCCCAGGAGGAAATGGGCCGATTCACCGGCTACTGGTGGTCGCCCGATGGCAAGTTCATCGCGTTTGAAGAAGCGGACCACGCCGGCGTCGAGACGTGGTACGTCTCCGACCCGGCCCGGCCCGACCAGAAGCCGTTGCAACAGTATTACCCCCGACCGGGTAAGAAGAACGTCGCCGTTCGGCTGGGAATCGTGCCTTCGAACGGCGGCAAAGTCGTCTGGGTGAACTGGGACCGGGCCACGCACGAGTATCTCGCGGTCGTGAAGTGGGACAAGCATGGCCCGTTGACGATCCAGGTCCAGGATCGCAAGCAGCAAGAGATTCAGTTGTTTCGGGTAAACGTGGAGACGGGTTACACGAGCAAGATGTTTTCGGCCGTCGATAAGGCGTTCACGAACCTGCGGCAAGACATGCCGCGCTGGCTGCCCGATGCGACTGAGTTCCTGTGGGTAAGCGACGATGCGCTCGGCCCGATGATCGAACTTCGCAACGGGGCCGACGCGTTCCTGAAAGACCGACTGATTCCGGCGGACGAAGGGCTCATTTCCGTGGTGCATGTCGACAAGAAGTACCGCGAACTGGTGTACATCGCGTCCAAGGACACTTCCGAGGCGCACGTGTATTCGCGGGGATTTGAAGTGACCGGCATAAAGCCAGTCTTTCCAGGTTCTGAGAAAGCTCGTCGACTCGGCATGGGTGCGGGAATCGAATCGATCGTGTTCTCGGAAAACAAGAACGTTTTCGCGCTGACATCCACGCTTGTCGATGTCATGCCGCGTTCGTTTGTGTACACGCGCGACAAGTTGGTCGGCGAACTTCCCTCGGTCGCGAACGAACCGGAATTTCTGCCGAAGGTGACCATCGAACGAGTCGGCGGCGAGAAAAGGCACAACGTCGCGATCGTTCGGCCACACGACTTCGACGCCAAGAAAAAGTACCCGGTGATCGTGGATATCTATGGCGGGCCGCACCATTTGCACGTCGTGCGGGCGATGAAGAACTGGCTGGTGCCGCAGTGGATCGCGGACCAGGGTTTCGTCGTGGTCGCGATCGAGAATCGCGGCACGCCGGGCCGGGGCCGCGACTGGGAGCGAGCGATCTATCAATCGTTGGGCACGGTCCCGCTCGAGGATCAGGCGAAAGTCCTGAAGGAACTCGGGTCGGCGCACCCGGAACTCGACCTCGATCGGGTCGGCATGATCGGCTGGTCGTTCGGCGGCTATATGTCGGCCCTCTCGGTGTTGAAGCGGCCCGATCTGTTCAAGGCGGCCGTCGCGGGTGCTCCGGTCACGGACTGGGAAGATTACGATTCGCACTACACGGAACGGTACATGGGCGTCTTGCCAGAAAGTCGTCAGGCGTACGACCGCGAATCGCTCCTGCCGCTCGCGGCGAACCTGGAACGGCCGTTGCTGCTGGTTCATGGCACGGCCGACGACAACGTGTACTACCGACACACATTGAAGCTGGCGAATGCGTTGCTGCGTGCCGGCCGCGACTTCGACATGTTCCCCCTCCCCGGCGTCACCCACATGGTGACGGCCGATCCCCTGGTGTTCGAACGCTACATGACTAAAGCGACGAGCTTCTTCCGAAAGCACCTGGGGGCCGCGAAGTAGGCGGACTTCGGCTCCGAGCCGAGTTCCTTGACGGCCATTGGAATCGAGTTCGCAGCGCCGCATAATCGGGCGTTCGAAAAAGAATTTCCAGAAATCCCTTGCGTTCGCATCTCGACCGAGGGTAGACTCCTTCCCAATCCAACCCCATCCTCCTCCATCCCGAGTAGACCCCTCATGACGCCCCCCCCCCAAACTCACGACAAGTAAATCGCTAGTTGCCAAGGCCCGCGGCGGTCGGCGGCTCGCACTTGAATCGCTCGAGGATCGCACGGTGCCATCGACGGCCGATCTCGTGTCGTTCGATTCTTACTACGGCAATACGACGCTGGAGTTGCGCGCCCCCGGCAAAGTGTTCGAACAAGTCGAAGCGGTCCACCCGCCCTACGTACTCGAATTTGTTCCGGACATGCCACTCGGCATGGTGAGCTACCAGCTTCAGAACGTCACGCCCGGATCGATCGCGACCGTTGAACTCGCGGTCCCAGACGGATCGCTCCTCGACGGCTACTACAAACAAAACGTAAGCACGGGCGCGATCGAGCGATTCGACTTCGACGGTTCAACCGGCGCCGTGTTCAACGGCAACACGATCACGCTGTATTTGCAGGACGGCGGCCGGGGCGATGATGACGGAGTGGCCAACGGCGTCATTGTCGATCCGGGAGGGCCGGGCGGTGGTGGAGGCGGGACAAACCACGCGCCAGTTCCGGTTGCCGATAGTTACAGTTTGGTACACGATCGGTTTCTGCAAACGAACCTGTTGGCGAACGACACCGATGCGGATGGAAACCCGCTGAAGGTGGTCGTCATCACCGAGCCGATGCACGGAACCCTGACTTTCCAGGCGGCAAACCCGTATGCCACCGGGGTCTTCGTATATCGGCCAAACCCGAAGTACGTCGGCGCCGATTCATTCACTTACAAAATCAGTGATGGTACTGTCGAAGCCGGCCCAGTGACCGTAAGCATCACGGTAACGAATTCGACCCCGGTCGGAACTTCGGACTCGTACACGGGCGCGAGCGAGGACGCCCAAATCACGGGCAACGTACGGACCAACGACTCGGATGCCGACGGCGATCCGTTTCAATCATTTGTCGCCGCCACAACCAGTCACGGCGTATTGATCCTCAAGGATAACGGGTCGTTCACCTACACGCCGGATGCGAATTACACGGGTTCGGACACCTTCACCTACACGCTGACCGACGGTCTGGCGACCAGCAACCCGATCACGGTCAACTTGACGGTACCGTCCGGCGCTCCATTCGACCTGGACGGGCACGACCGCTCGACCCAGACGACTTGGATGTCCGAGTCGGACGAGAGTATATTTGGACTCGGAGTGAGCACGTCGGACAGCGCGACCGTATTCGCCCGCGTGTACAGCGTCCCGTCAAACATGGTGGTCCAGCGACGCAGAATCCTCTTCAATCCCAACGTCCTGGCCGTCAACGGGGTCACCCAACCGGGCTACGTCGAGTTGTCGCCGACGGGCGGGAACGAGGTACTCACCGTCACGGCCCTGACTACCGGCTACGGGTCGAGCACCATTAACTACGAGGTCCTTGGCACTCTGGATCAAGTGAATTTCGTAGCGATGGAGCCGATGCAGGTCGTCGAGCAGAAGGCGGAGTTGCGGCAATTGGAATTTACTTCGGATCATAACGTAATCCGAAGCAATACTTTGATCGAGAACAAGAGTGGGGATCGCTACAAGGATGTCGAATTCGTTCGCGCCACTAAGTACAATGCGCCAATGACGCAGAGCCTCAACTACCCCACGGTGCCTTCGAAGTTGAAGGTCAAGGTCACGGTCGATTGGGCCGGAATTCCTGCCGCTACGACATTCAAGATCGTTGGCACGAGCACTGAAACCGCTCTGCAATTCGACTCCGGGCCGCTCACGACTGGGAATTTGGCCGGTGCAGGCACCGTCGAACTTACGGCCACGAACAACGTGGGACAGACGATCCGCACGATCAACGGATCGATCGAGTGGAAAATGATCGTGAACCCAGGCCCCAATGAAAAAACACTCGCGATGGGCACCTCCGGATCGCACAAAATCTATGTGCTCTTCGGTACGCCGGGGAAGCAGGATAAGGAACCATTTCAAGCGACCGACGTTCGGATGGACCTGACAATTCCCGTCGCGGCGAAGGCACTTCAAGATGCGCAAGCCGCGGCACCGGCCGGTAGCGCTCCTACTTGGCAACGAGTCGCCTATCATGTTGTCAAACAGCAGAAGGTACTTGTTTAGCGCCCCTACGACCCGAAGA
>JANLUE010001055.1:0-2392 GCA_031363325.1 Gemmataceae bacterium | reverse complement strand
ACGAACGGCTTCAGGGCCTCGACGACCTCTTGCGGCGTGGTCGAAAGGAACTGGGTGATCTTCATCCCGATCACGCCGAACTCGTGGGCCCGAACTTCGACGGTGCGAGCGGGCGGGCCGGCCGGCTCCATGGTGTATTGCGGGCCGGCCAAGTACGAGGAGAACTCGTCGAGCGAGTTACACGCCCCACAAATGAATTCGGCCACGACCGGATTGACGGCGCGCAGGTTCAAGACGCGTCGCGAGGCCGCTCCGACTTCCGCGACGACCTCGACGGCCTGGCGAATCGTCGTGATCTCTCGGCCGACCCAGGCCTTCTGCAGGTGAGCGCGGAACTTGATAACAGCCGACTCGTCGACTCCCTTCAGGTATCGTTCGGCGAATTGCGGATCGGTCAGGGCCGCCGTGTATTCGTCGAGCCCCTGGCGGAAGAGCCGGGCGGTCGTCGACTTGTCCGGATCGACGTAGTACGTCTGAATTTTGGTCAGGACTTCGGCGTAGAGGGCGAGCGCCTCGGCCTGGGTCATGGCATGAACGCGGGCCAGCAGGGCCGGGTCGCGATGCCGGTTCGATTGCAACGCGTGTCGCAGGACGACGGGCAAGCGATCGCGGGCTTCGGTATTGGCCTTGTCGACATTGAGGACGCGGAGCCAGACCTGAAACGCTTCTTCCCAGCGTCGGCCCTTTTCGTGGGCTCGCGCGGTCTCGGCCAGCGTGGCGGCCGGAGACGAAAGGGAGTCGGTGGATTGGCCGAACGAGGCCGCCGGGGAAAAGGCCAACGCGAGGGCGAGGCCAAGTGCCCGGGTGGGGAATCGGTAAGTCACAAGCCCAGCCCCCCGATCAATCGCAGGTGGGAGAGGGGTCGACCGTCCGCCTCAATATAACCGGTCAACGGGTCCGGCGTCAAACATTCGTTGCCCGATTTACGGCTTCGTTACAAGTCGGCGGTCCACGGCCCTCAGGTAAGACGACGGCCAAGTCGATCCGTTTGAGCGAATTCGCGTTGCCGCGGCGCGAGCCGGCCTTTAGACTTCGACCACGCGTGCAATCCCCGCGCCCGATCTCCCGGAGTTTCGACTCATGTCGTCCGAATACCCGGCCTCCCCGACCATGGGCGGTGGCGTTCGACTGCGCCTTTCCATCATGATGTTCCTGCAATTCTTCATCTGGGGCGCCTGGTTCGAACTCGGTTTCGCGTACATTCCAAGTTTGAAATTCGACCCCGACTGGCAGGAGCCGTTGGTCTTCGCGGCGTTCAACGTCGGAGCATTTGTCGCCCTGTTCTTCAGCACACAGTTCGCCGATCGCAAGTTCGCCGCCGAGAAGTTTTTGGCCGTCAGCCATCTGATCGGCGGGGCGGCGATCATCGGATTGTTCTTTCTGCACCCGGCCCCCGGCGAGAAGGCCGAGTTCTGGCCGTTCTTCCTGCTGATGTTGATCCATTCACTCTTCTACGTACCGACAATATCGATCACCAATTCGATTGCCTTCGCAAATCTGAGCGACCCGGCGAATCAATTCGGCCCGGTCCGCGTCTGGGGCACGATCGGTTGGATCGTCGCTTCGTGGCCATTCATTTTCATTCTGGTCGACTGGGTGAATGTCCCGCCGATGGGTGATCTTGGGTTCGTGGACTGGCTGGGCACGGCGCTCGGCACGTCGTTGAAGGGCGACGAGGCGCTGGCGGCGCAGCGCTACATCTTCCTGGTCGCCGGAGCCGGGGCCTTGGCGCTCGCGGCCTTCAGTTTCGCATTGCCGCATACCCCGCCGAAGCCCGCGACTGGCGAGGACTCGCTGGCCTGGCTCAAGGCGGCCAAACTGTTGCAGAACCCCTTCGTACTGGTTCTGTTCGTCGTCACGTTTATCGATGCGGCCGTGCACCAAAGCTTCTTCTACTGGACCGCCGGGTTCCTCGGCGACGTTGGCGTGAAGTCCAACTGGGTCGGGGCGGTCATGAAGATCGGCCAACTGGCCGAGATCATCACGATGTTGTTCCTCGGGTATGTTCTGAAGACGTTTGGCTGGCGGACCACGATGATCGTCGGCGTGCTCGGCCACGCGGCCCGATTCGCGGTCTTCGCCTTCGCGCCGACTCAGGAGCTGGCGATCGCCGTCAACATCCTGCACGGCATCTGCTACGCGTTCTTTTTCGCGACCGTCTATATCTTCGTGGACGAGTACTTCCCGAAAGACGTGCGCAGTAGCGCCCAGGGCTTGTTCAATGTGCTGATCCTGGGAGCGGGGCCATTCGTGGCGAACTTCCTGCGCGGCCTGTTGAAGACGCAGTACACCGGCGCGGACAAAAAGATCGACTACTCTTCGGTCTTCCAATACTCGATGGGGGCCGCCTTGCTCGGGGCGCTGATCCTGTTGTTGTTCTTCCACCCGAAGA
>JANLUE010001026.1:0-2396 GCA_031363325.1 Gemmataceae bacterium | reverse complement strand
ACAAGAAAGCCGCCATTCTCTTCGACGAGCCGCAAGAACTCGTCGCGCATGTCCCACGGCTTCTTGGCGCTCGCGACCTTGTACTTGTAGAAACCTTCGACATCGCGCTTGTACAACTCGTCGATCGACATCATCGCGACTTCGACGTCCGTGATGAGCGGGATGCCATTCTCGATCGCCAGGCCGCGAATCAATTTGCTGTCCGACGATTCGTCGTAGTCGTTGTCCCCGGTCAAGACATTGATGATCAAATCGAGTCGATTCTCGGCGAGAAACGTGCGAATATTGGGCTCGCGGCGATCGGCGATCTTGTGAATCTCCTGATTGTCGACGCCCTTTTGCCTCAAAAATCGATAGGTGCCTGGCGTGGCCAGCAACTCGACGTTCAACTTGGAGAGCTTCTGCAGGGCGGGGAACATTTTCTCCTTGTCGGCCAACTTTCCGGCGGAAATGAGGACGGTCTTCTTGGTCTTCTTGCCCAGCAACTTCAGGTTGAAGCCGAGCATTTCGACAGAATTTTGTTCCGACATGGCGTGCGTCCAAGAGGTGCGAAGACTTCTTCAAGGGTTTACCTGCCCGGTGGGGGATGTCAAGGAAGTGGGGAGTCTAACCCGAAGCCGCACTCCGAATCGCCTCAACCAACTCGGCTTCCTGCCCTTCGAAGACCGTCCGCAGGTCGAACAAGACGCAGTCATCTTTCGCGCGTGCCAGGACGGCGGGCGTGCCCGAACGCAGTCGCTCGGCGAACGTCGCGTCGCCAAGCGCGCGGTGCGCGACCGCGAGCACGACGGTCGGCAACGGCAGGTCGGGGAGTGACCCGCCGCCGACGAAGGCCGAATCGTCCAGGACTTCGACGGAGTCCAATCCAGGGATCGATCGAATCGACTCGGCCAATCGTTCGCAGCGCGGGCGAAGGTCGGCCGGCGTCAGCGCGAGCATCCGCAGGATCGGCACGCGTTCGGTCACGCGGGCCGGATCGGCGTACAGGCGCAAGGTGGCTTCGAGGGCGGCGAGCGTCATCTTGTCGAGGCGGAACGCCCGCATGAGGGGGTCCTTTTCGATTCGCGCCACCAGGTCCTTGCGACCGACGATCAACCCCGCCTGCGGGCCGCCGAGCAACTTGTCGCCGCTGAACAACACGAGGTCCGCGCCGACTCGCAGGCTTTCGCCGATCACCGGGTCGCCGGGCAAACCGAACCGCGCGAAGTCGATCAGGGCACCGCTCCCAGCGTCGTCGATGACCGGCAGATTGTGCTTTCGCCCCAGGGCGACGAGTTCTTCGAGCGTGGGCGTTTCGGTGAATCCGCTAATCCGATAGTTGCTGTGGTGCACGCGCATCAGGAGGGCAGTGTTCGGGCCAATCGCCCGCTCGTAGTCGGCGATCCGCGTGATGTTCGTCGTGCCGACTTCGCGAAGCGTGGCCCCCGATACGCCCATGATCTCCGGGATGCGGAAGCTCCCTCCGATCTCGACGAGTTGCCCGCGCGAAACGATCACTTCCTTGCCGGCCGCCAGGGCTCGCAAGACGATGACCGTGGCGGCCGCACAGTTGTTGACGACCGTCGCCGACTCGCAGCCGAGCAACGGAACGATTGCTTCGCGGATTGGGTTCTGGCGACTCGAACGCATGCCGGAGTTGAGGTCGATTTCGAGATTGAGATAGCCTCGCGCGGAGTCGAACGCGGCCTGGGCGGCCGATTCGGCCAGTGGCGAACGGCCCAGGTTCGTGTGCAGCACGATGCCGGTCGCGTTGATCACGGTCCGCAGCCGTGGCCTGGCCGCCGACTCAACACGGGTTGCGACCCGGCCGACGATCGACTCGAGAGTCGCCTCGCCATCGAGTGATTCGCCGGCCCGGAGTCGGTCGCGCAAACCATCGAGTTCGACCCGCGCCGCGGCGACAATTCGGTCGCGTCCATGTGCGGCCTCGAGCCCACGCGAGGCGTCGAGTATGGCCGTCACCGGCGGCAAGCTTCGCAAGGGATTGGCGGTCATGACCTGAGATTATCACAAAAGCACGAAGTTCAAAAGCGACAACGGCTCCATCAACGCAGCCGATCCCAGAGCAAGATGGCGGCAATCGTCTTGAGGTCGCAAACCGTGCCGTCCAGGCACATGCGCACGGCGTCGGCCCACGGGATCGTGACGGGTTCGAGTTGCTCGTCGATTTCCGGTCTGGCTACGCCCGGTACCAGTCCCTCGGCGACGAACAGGTGCATCTTCTCGTCCATCACGCCCGGCGACGGATAGAAGTGTCCGAGGTTCCGCCACGAGGTGGCCGTGTAGCCCGTCTCTTCAATCAACTCACGTTCCGCCGCCCGTTCAATCGGCTCGCCGGGCTCGAGCGTGCCGGCGGGGACTTCCCACAACGTCTGATCGATGGCCCGGCGATAGTT
>JANLUE010000267.1:0-9646 GCA_031363325.1 Gemmataceae bacterium | reverse complement strand
CTTCGCTGGCCCGGCTATCCGGAGTCGTGCGGACGTACTGCACCAACTGCCACGCCGCCCGCTCGAGGTCGTCCTGGCCGGGGCAGCCCGCCCGGAGGTAGCTGACGGCGAGCGCCGACGCCTCGTTGACGGCGAGAAAATGTCGTACCGCGTCGGCCACGGAAAGCCGGCCGTCGATCACGTCCCGGGCCACCGATTGTTTCGTGGCGATCCGGGCGGCGGTCTGCTCGCGTTCTCGATCCATCTCCCGATCGAAGTCTTCGGCGGAAAGGGCTTGGTCCTGAAGGTCCGACTCCGCGTATCGATGACTTGCGATCAGAGCCAGCACCGTGGCCACTCCGAGCGCGGTCAGACGAATATGGGACATCCAATACATCGAGTGGTCTCGTGGGACGGGCCATCGTGGCCCCGGTCGGTGGGAACCGCTGTCTTGTCGACCAGCGGTGGGCGGTGACCCCTTATCGCGATTGTCGTGCCAGTCCGAGAGCGCACGAGATGAAATTTGCCGTAACTATTGCTTGGATATGGCTTTGCGATCCAGTTCTTTCGATCTTCACGCGGCGACGCTGCCACGGCCGCGGGCAATCAGTGCCCGGATCGGCCCGGCACAACCATGGACTTCGCCGGTGGCGCAAATTCTACCGGGGCAGCGATTTCCGTGCGGCCAAAGATTGAACCGTCGCCTCGACCAATCGCATACGGTTCGAATGCTTGGCCGGCTCGCGCTCGGCGTGCGTTCGAGCGAACGACACCAGTTGATTGGCGACGCGTTCCTCGTCCGACGAGCCGGCCACGCCGCTCCGCAAATTGTTCAACGACTCCGGGCAAGTGGCGGTCAAATCCCAGAACCGCTCGAGGGCGGCCTCGGGCGAAAGTCGATCGTCGAACAAGTCGGCGATCGCTTCGTGCTTCATCGCGATGCGGCGAACCCGGTCTTCGTCGTCGGCCGACAGGTGACGGAGTTCCGTCCCTTCGGGGTCGGCGACTCTCGGCGCGAGCGGCAGGTCGTTTTCGAGTGCCGTTTTGGCAACAATTACTCCGGCCGCCAACAAGATGGCGCAGAGGATCGCGCCACACACGGCGCGCAACATGGGCTTCACGAGTCGAAACTCCGGCGGAGGGCAGGGGACCGTCCCAATCGCGAATCGCGACGGGAGGCTAAGGCGGGAATTTCACGGCCGCGGAACGAGGGGATCGATGCGGCCGTGGCCCGGTCTTTTTCACCGGACACCTCAGCGTAGTATGCGATGGGGCGAGAAGCGGATTGGTTCGCGGAAAATTGTGGGCGCTGGACGAACTCAAGTTTCGTCGAGGCGTGAACGCTTCAAGGAACTCCGTCGAGAGCCGCGCGCGACCCGACGAAGGCCAAGCTCGTCGAGTTGCGATTCTTCGCCGGGCTCACCTTCACGCGGCCCGAACTTTAACCGATTCGGAACGGTGGCCATTCGATTCCTCCTTTTCGCACTCGCGCAGTTACTCCTTCAGCAACGCCCCGATGAGGTCCTTCAACTTGGTCAAGCCTTCGGCGAAGTCCGCATCGGATTGATGTTCGCCCTTCGCGCCGTCGAAAAAGGCCCGGATTGTGCCCGTGCGATCGACGACGGCCAGGCGCGAGCTGTGGTCGAATTCCTCGCCGTCCTTGGGCGCGAGCGTGGTCGACCGTTTCGCGAGCAATTTGAACCCGTCGGTGGCGAGTCGGTGCAGCTCGGACTCCTCGCCACGCAGGAAGAGCCAGCGGTCCGGGTCGGCTCGATAGTTCTCGGCATATTTCTTGAGCGCGTCCGGCGTGTCGCGGTCGGGGTCGATCGTGAACGTGACGAGGCGAAGGTCGGGCGTCTCGGCGAGCTTCAATTCTTTCTGAAGTTGCGCCAACGTCTTGGAAACATGCGGGCACGGCCCCGTGCAGTGCGTGAACACGAAGGCCGCGACCCAAACCTTGCCCTTCAGATCGTTGCGTGAGACGACCTTGCCCGAACGCTCGGTGAGCTTGAAGTCCGGCACCGGTATGTCGAGATCGATGGCACGCCCGGCGTTGGTTGGGACGGTCGTTGGCTTCGGACAGCCAATCAGAATGAGGACGAGTCCGGCAACGAAGAATCGAAAACGTTTCATGGAGATGATTCCAAGAGTGTTTGGAACGAGGAACGGGCCATTGCCGAAAGACGGATTTAATGGCTTCCAACTCGATTGATGCGGCGCTCCAATTCGGTCAACGTCGCAAGGATCGCTTCGAAGCTCCTCGGCTCGGTCAGAAACATGTCGCGCATGGCTCGATAATCTCGCTGCAGCGCGGGCAATCGTTCGGCGGGTGGAACAAGGCGGAACGTGCCTGGTTTCGCTTGGTCATAGTTCGCCCAGCTACTGCCGAAGAACTGACTTTTCCAGTTCACGACACGTTCGCGCAATTCATCCAGGTCAATGGCAACGCAGGCGGCTGGATGCATTCCAAGTGCAGCCGTATCGACATAGTGACGCGAGAACCTGTCTGGCATGGGCTTGTCGGCCGGCCGATGATATTCGGCGTGGAGAATGGTTGCCTTCTCCCAAAAACTTCGCTCGACATCCAGGGCGACGACTTCGCATCGCCAGTCGGGAAAGGCGTCGGGGAGGATTTCCGCAAGCCACGGTCGCACGAGATGCCGTCCCGTCGGTCGCTGATCGGTGAGCGATCCGAACTCGAGCTTGACGGAGCGATGGATGTAGTCGAATCCCACGGCGAGCGACGATGGATAATGGGATAGCAGTACCGGCGAGTTTGTACGGGGATCGAAGGCGAATTCGAACCAAGCAGGGTCGCGCGTTCCGAGTACGCCGCGTGCGGCGGCTTCCAGCGTCGGGCCGATTTGATTCCGCACCGCCGCGCCGCATTCGACTTCGGCGCTTGTCATCCATTTGTTGGCCTGATTGCGGCTCACCCCCGCCACCGGAAGTCTCAGAAACTCCGGCGACAGGGACAGGTCAACATCTTCCGAGAATCGGTCGATGATTCCGAAAACCTTCGAGAGCGACGTGCCCCCTTTGAACACCAGGCTTGACCCAAACTTGGATTCGAAAAGGAGGCTCAGCAACCAGCACACCCAGAAGTCCTTCTCCATGATAACGGGGGACAGGTTGCGGCGGGATGCGGCCTGCTCGATGTAGAGGTGGCGATCGTCGGCCGGCAATGCCAGGAATCCGAGTTTCACTTGTCCTCCGCAGCCAACTCACGAAAGATGGGATGCATCCAAGTGGGGGCGAGATCGAGGTCGTTGAGAAGCTCGCGCCGATTGTCGGCCGGTAAGGTCCGCCTCAAATGGTTTATTCGTGACTTCGTCACGTTCTCTTGGCCCACTTCACGCAATGCCTGAATCATTAGTCCGCTAAGTCGCCCCGCTGCCGCCATGTTCTTGGCCGTGGTCCGGCGCAGTTGGATCGTGAACGAGCCGATTTTCACGGTGCGCGTTGGGCCGTCGGTCAGAAACACGGCTTTGCTCGGCACCTGTTCGGTGAGCCCCAGGGTGTTTGCCGCGTATGCCCCAGATGGTTGAAGCCGAGTGCGATCGCGGCCCGCCAGCGCCCAGGCTACCGCCTCGGCGGACGGGTTCAACATGCCGAGGATCGGGTGGTGCTTGGGGAAGTCGTACAGGCCACGCGCCAAGCGGCGAATCGTGCCGTTGCGGGCGAGCCGGTGAAGCGCGAGGTCAACCGCCTCGCGGCTGCCAATTCTTAGAAATTCAGCCGGAACAAACACCGAACCGCGTCGGCGGCCACGGATCCTCGCCAAAATCCTCGAGTCGATCGATTGTGGAGTTTTCTTTCGAGCCATTCTGTAAGGAATAATATCCTGTTTTCCTTACAGAATCAATGAGGTCATCGTCAACGCCCCGTCACCAGCGCGTGGACCAACAGCAAGCCCATCATGCCGGGCAGATAGAGGATCGATGCCTTTAGGACCTGTCGGGCTTGTTGTTCGGTTCGGTTGCGGCGGAATAGTAGTGTGCTGTTCAAGAAGTACGCACCAAGAAGCAACGCCCCCACCGTGTAGACCCAATCGACCGGGCCCAAAACGAGAGGCAGCAAGCTGGACGCGATTAATACCAAACACCAAACGATCATCGCCCGGCTCGTGCGCGAGCCCGTGGGGTCGAGGACGGGGATCATCTTCAGCCCGGCTGACCCGTAGTCCTTTCGGTACATCCAGGCGATCGCCATGAAGTGCGGCAATTGCCAGAAGAGCAACACCAGGAACGGAACGGCCGCGTCCCACGCGAGCGTCCCCTTCGCCGCACAGTAACCGATGACCGGCGGCAACGCGCCGGGGATCGCCCCGACGTGCGTGTTCAACGGAGTGATCGCCTTCAACGGCGTGTAGATCGCGACGTAGGTCACAAACGTGATCGCCGCGACCAGGGCGGGCAACGGGCTCGCGAGCGCGTGATAGAGGTAATTCGTGCCGGTGACACCCAGGGCTGTG
The DNA here is from genome assembly GCA_031363325.1 of Gemmataceae bacterium. Lineage (GTDB taxonomy): Bacteria > Planctomycetota > Planctomycetia > Gemmatales > Gemmataceae > SIAJ01. Next base: position 5,193 of record JANLUE010000267.1, on the reverse strand, counting down.
CCGAAGATCAGTACCTCGAAGTGATTCAATCGGCCCGCTGGCAGCGGGCGGTCGGACGTCCGGGCCATACGTGCGTCGCTCGTTCGTTCGAGCCACATGTTCCAGGCGCTGGCCCCACTGGCGACCAGAGCGGTTCCAATGAGCACATGGACGAGCGGTCCAATTCGCGCTTCGAGCCCGGCGGCCATCAGATACCCGGCCGCGACCGTGATCAAGACCATCACGGCAATTCGCGGCTTGGTCAACTCGACGTAGTCGGCCAGCCGTTGCCGGAGATCGCTGGTCTCGGCCGGCACGGAAGTTGGACGGACGGCAACTTTCATGGGTTCCCCACGCCGCTCGCGGCATATCCGCGCGGTTCAAATCGGTCCTCGTAATCTACGAACGCCTGCTCGACCGGTCCAACGACAATCGGCTTCCGTCGCGCCGCGATCGCGAACCATGCCCCTACGGCCAGAATCCACGCGCCAATGTGGGCATGGACAGTACGAACGATCGCCTGCCCAACCGGCGGAATCGGCCGAGCTTCCAGCGGCTCGCCGGTCATGAATTTGCCCAGCCACGCTTCAACGCCAAACAGCAATTGCAACGTGATCAGTGCCATCAAAACGCGGGCTGGCCACTTCAGGCGCTCCTTCGTCGCCGGATCGGCGAGGGCCTGCTTGATCGCGAGCGTCGCCAAGCCCACGACGATGAACGCGAACAGCAAGTGCAAGCGACTCGACATGCGATCCGGCGCGTGCCGGACCCACGCGCCCCAGGCGATCTGCATCAGCGTAAACGACACAAGCGCGGTCGTCTGCCAGTTCAACTTGCGACTCGCGGCCTGCGGCAGGAGTTGCGTCGGCCCACGCGAAGTGAGTACGGGTATCGCGAACAGCAATGCGAAAACGAGCGTGGCGAACGTGCCGTGCACGAACGACAGTTCAACGCCAACGAGTTGATCGAGTCGAACCCGGAGGCCACCCAACAGCCCCTGAATCATCACGGCGAACAGGGCAACCGAAACAAGGACGCGAGCCCCGGTCCCGGGCGTCGGGCGCTGGCCGGCGGCAAAACAGATTCCGAAGAGCCCGACCAGGCCACACAGGGTCGCGATCGTGGAGGGCCACGGCATCACGAGCGTCGGCGAATTCACTTGCGCCATCATTTGGCCGTGGAACCAGCCGAACGCCCCCAGCAATACAACGAGCGACGCGATCGCCGCCCAACGCGGGCCCTTCCGTGATTCGCACGCCCACGCCCCAATTGCGAGCACCGACATCAACCCGCCGACAAGGAACCCAAGGATTCGATGCGTGTGTTCGACGAGGAACCCGGCCGTCCATTTATCTTTGGATTCGAGCGCGAGGTGCCAGGGCCGCGTGGGCCAATCGGGGTCGGCCATGCCGGCCCGCAGCGTGGTGACCGACTCGCCGAACCCAAGCAAAATGGCGGCGATGACCACCGTTGCAATCGCCCAAACGTGGAGCCAGCGCGGAAACGCGGAGTCGATCAAGGGGTCTGTCTCGGAGGGAGGTTGGACCCTGAAATTATCGGGATTCGGAGGCCGCTCGCCTATGGGCATCGTCGAATCGACATATTTTGCCGAATTCTGTTGACGGCGGCGTTGACAACGGCTGAGATACCTGTCCGGCAACCCGCCGGGTTCGCAACCATCCCACTTTGTTTTCGGAGGCCCGTCCCATGCGGTTCGCTCGCGCCCTCGCGGGTGGCGCTCTACTTGCCACCTTGGTCGTTCTGTCGTCCGACTCCGTGTTGAGTCAGGACAAAAAAGACAAGGACAAGATCAAGGGCCAACTGCCGACGAACTGGTCGAAGCTCGATCTGTCGGCCGCGCAGAAGGAAAAAGTCTACAAGATCACGGCCGACTACAAGGCCAAGATCGACAAGTTGAACCTGGAAATCAAGGACCTGGAGGCGGAGCGGAACAAGGAACGCGTCGCCGTCCTGACCGCCGAGCAGAAGAAGAAACTGGCCGAACTCGTCGGCGTCGAGCCGAGTGACCCCAAGGATAAGAAGGGCAAAGACGGCAAGGACAAGGACAAAGGCAAGAACTGATCGAGGCACGAACAACGTCGAGCGGGCACGACCATCGGTCGTGCCCGCGTTCGTTTGTGTCGAGTACAATTGGGTAAGGATGCATTGCGCAGCTGGCGTTTGGATCGAGGTGGCCATGCGGAGTCCGATAATGGGCAACGTTCAGGTCTCGGCCACGTTGGAGAACCTCGACGACCTCTTCGCCGCTCAGAAGGGCGCGATGCAGGCCGAGAACGTACGTCGAATCGATGTGACTGACGCATTAATTGATACCGGGGCCACGGGGCTGCTTGTGCCGAGTCGATTGATGGTCGCGCTCGGCCTCGACCCCATTCGAGTCCAAATGGCGAAGACGATCGCCGGCCCAACGCCGTTGTACGTCTATCGGGCCGCTCGACTGACCGTGCAAGGCCGAGACTGCATCAGCGACGTGGCGGAAATTCCCGACGACTGCTCGGTGATCATCGGCCAGGTGCCGCTCGAACTGATGGACTGGGTCGTCGATCCGCGCGGCCAACAACTCATCGGCAACCCAGCCCACGGCGGCGAACAGATGATCGAGGCGTGAGTTGGAGGTGAAAGTCGAGCTTGTACGGAATTTGAAAGATCTCACGCTGGGGACTTCCACCGTCGGTGTTGGTCGAAGTCTACTTGCGACTCGCCGATGTTCTCTCGCTCGATCCTCAACGTCATTTGATCCCCACCACGGACGACCATGGCGGCATGCTCTTCTATTTCGACATGGTCGATCGTTTCATCTGGAAGCTACCGAATGGACATTGAAGCTTAGAATTGACGACTCGACTAACTCGTTCCCCGGAACCCCTTCGCATGTTCGGCCAGCAAGGCCAACAGCTTCGCGCGGGGCATCTCTTCGTGTCGGTAGAACACCAGGCGCATCACGTCGGTTCGCTCGGAGCGGTCGCGTTCGATGGTGGAGTTTTTGCCGATGCCTTCGAGGCGGGACAGGTTGAACTGGGCAGGGGGCCCGCCGAGTTTGGCTTCCAGGCACGTGTTGTCCTTGGTGCGGATGCGGCACCAACCGCGCGTCGTGCCCGGGAGCCGCAGCATCACGGCGTCGCGGGCGCCCCAGTCGAACTCGAGCTCCGGGACCGCTTCCTTCGCAATCGCCAGGAACGCAGGCAAGAGCGCTCGGTCCCAGTACAACTTGCGGCCCGGCGGGAAGCCCTTCTCGCTCAGGTGCCACTTTTCGCCGTTCACCTTCCACGGCATCACGTCCTCGATCGAAGTGGCCATCTTGCCGAGGTTCTTCTCGAACGCGGCGACGGCCGTTTTCAGAAACGCCCTGAAGCCGGGAGTATTGATTTCGTCCTTGTTGTGAATCAACATCCAGACTTCTTGCCACGGCCCATCGCGATTCGCCACCTTGACTCGCTCCTCGCGGTTGTAGACCTGGATGTCCTTCATTTCGTGGATCGGCCTGAGGGCGAGTTGCTTTGTGAGCACGTCCGGCTTGAAGGTATTGCGGCCGACACGGAACACGAGTCGGACGAGCCACTCCATGCCCGTGTGAACATGCAAGAACCAGCCGTGCGATTTCTTCGGGGCCGCGATCTCCACGGTCGAACGCGCACTCCAGTCCGTCGCGGAGAACGTGCCGTGCCATCGAATCAGTTCGTCGAGCCACGTCAGAATCGTGCCATCCCAGCGACAGGGGACGCCCTGCATCGTCAGGCGATCGAAGCAGTGCCAGCGTGGGCCGTCGACTTCCCAGGGGAGCTTCGAATCCTTGCCGACTTTCTCGAGGGCGACATCGCCCGCCTTCGCGGCGAGGGCCGCCTTGGGGTCGAACTTCTTGCGGACCTCGTGCGGGCCGGCCTGCAAAACACCTTCGAGGATTCGCCCGGTGTGCGAGACGATGTCCTTCGACTTCGCCTGGGCGACCACGTCCTCGGGTGTTCCGACCGCGACCACATGCCCGCCGCCAATACCCGCTTCCGGCCCGAGATCGATCACCCAGTCGGCCGTTTTGATCACGTCGAGGTTGTGTTCGACCGTGATGACCGTGTTCCCGAGATCAACGAGCCGATGCAGGACGTCCAGGAGCTTGCGGACATCGTCGAAGTGCAACCCCGTCGTCGGTTCGTCGAGCAGGTAGAGCGTCTTGCCGGTGCTCGGGCGAGCGAGTTCCGCCGCGAGCTTGACGCGTTGCGCCTCGCCGCCCGAAAGCGTCGGCGCCGACTGGCCGAGCGAGAGATAGTCGAGCCCCACATCGGCCAGGGTTTGCAGGACATTGCGAATCTTGGGAATGTTGCCGAACAGTTCGAGCGCTTCGCTGACGCGCATGGTCAGCACGTCGGAGATCGACTTGTTCTTGTATTTGACCGCCAGTGTCTCCGGATTGTACCGGGCGCCGCGACACGTTTCGCACTCGACCCACACATCGGGTAGGAAGTGCATCTCGATCTTCTTCTGGCCGTTCCCTTCGCACGCTTCGCAGCGGCCGCCGGACTGATTGAAACTGAACCGGCGCGACGGATATCCCCGAACCTTGGCTTCCGGCATCTGCGCGAACAGTTGGCGAATGAGATCGAACACGCCGGTGTAAGTGGCTGGGTTCGACGACGGCGAATTGCCAATCGGATCCTGATCGACGTTGATAATCTTGTCGATGCGATCGAGGCCGAGGATTTCGTCGTGAGCCGATGCGGTCGTGCGGGCCCGGTGCAACTTGCGGGCGAGCGTGTTGTACAGCACCTCGTTGACGAGCGAACTCTTGCCGGAACCACTCACGCCCGTGACCGCGACGAACGCCCTCAGGGGGAAGGTCACATCGACGTTGCGCAAATTGTGTTGGCGAGCGCCAACGACCCTGATGGTCGGCCACGATTTCGGCAACTCGGGTTTCAGGCGTCGATTGGACGGGACCGGGATCGACCGCTTGCCGGCCAGGTATTCGCCCGTCAGCGATCCCTTCGTCTTCAACACCTTGCTCGGCGGGCCCTGGGCGGTGATTTCGCCGCCCCGGTCGCCGGCCCCGGGGCCGAAGTCGAGTAGGTAGTCGGCTTTCAAGATCACTTCGCGATCGTGTTCGACGACGATCATCGTGTTGCCGAGGTCGCGCAGGTTCTGCAGGGCCTTGAGGAGCCGAGCATTGTCGCGCGGGTGCAGTCCGATCGTCGGTTCGTCGAG
>JANLUE010000928.1:0-1376 GCA_031363325.1 Gemmataceae bacterium | reverse complement strand
GTCGGCGGGCGGTTGTCGATCGAACTCGACAGTTCCGAAGTTTGGCCGCCGGCATCGGTGGCTGTCGCCTTGATCGACACGGTCAATTCGGTCGCAACGGCCAAGGTCACGTCGAACGCACCATCCGTCACAATGGTTGCGGAGCCGATGTACTGATTGCCGTTGTCCGAATAGAAGTCGAGTCGGAACGGCCCGTTGCCGGGGCTATCGAGCGTGCCGGTCACGCGCGTGGTCGCGCCGAGCAACACGGTGGCCAGCTCCGGCGAATTGAGCAGGCGGTTCGGTCCGGAGTCCGCGTCGCCGGAGTCGTTCGCCGTTGGCCCATCGCTGCCGAGGTCGATCGGAAGGCCGAGATTTCCCGAGAAGGTATTGCCGCCGATCGAAGTCGCGGAACCCGCGCCCGCGACGATCGCGATGCCCGGCCCCGTGTTGTTGGCGATCCGATTTCCGTCGCTGATCTGAACTCGAGCGGCCTCGGAGCCGGACACGCGAATCCCGCCGAGTTGATTGCCGAACCCGGCCGACCCGACCGCATCGGTGCCGATCCAGTTGCCGCGAACCGTCGTTCGAACTGAGCGATTTGTGAGGATCGAGAAGTTCTTGGTCGCGTAGTTGCCCGTGACGAGGTCGAGCGAACCATCTTCGTTCACATCGCCGGCCGCGATCGTGGCGATGTTATAGTTTGTTCCACCATTGGACTTGGGGTCGAAGAATACGGCCGGTCGGAAGGTGCCGTCGCCATTTCCGAAGACCGCGATCACTCGGTCCGCGTAGATGTCTCCCGCGGCGAAGTCCAGATGGCCGTCGCCGTTCAGGTCGGCGACAAGCGTCGGAGACGTTCCGCTGAATGATTGCGGCCCGACGGTGACCGGCGATTGAAATGTCGAATCGCCATTGCCGATCAGAAGGAATCGCGCGCGGACAATCAGGTCGAGCTTGCCATCGCTGTTGAAGTCGCCCGCCGTGACATGGTCCGACAAGTTGATCGAAGTGCTTCGCTGCACCTGGTCGAACGTTCCGTCGCCGTGGCCCAGGAAGAGTTCCAATTGGTTGTTCCGTACCGCGAAGGCAATGTCGAAGTGCCCATCGCCGTTGAAATCACCGCCCGCGAACTGCCCGACGCTCGCAATGTTCGAGTAGGTACGAACGGACGAGAAGGAGCCGTTGCCCGAACCGAGATGAATCGAGAGTTCTCCGGCCCCGTAGTTCGAAACCGCCAAATCGACCGCACCATCCTCGTTGAAGTCTCCCGGCACGAAATAGTTGGGACTGTTGCCGCCGGGAGCGAAATTCGTCGTTGCTTGAAACGTACCGTCGCCATTGCCGAGCAGTACGCCGATCGAACTGTACAGCTCTGGCGCATTGAAGGCATAGTT
>JANLUE010000887.1:0-1669 GCA_031363325.1 Gemmataceae bacterium | reverse complement strand
CCGGTGGGCTAACGCCCACCGGCTCGCCTCGAACGCCTGTCAGAACCCCGGGATCATCCCCGGCGCGATGGGCAGGCCGGCTTCCTGGGCCATGGCGGCGCTCGCCTTGGCGACTTCCTCGCGGGCTTTGCCGAGCGCCATGTTCGCGGCCGCGACGATCAAGTCCGCGAGCATCGCTCGATCGCCGAGATTGCCCGCTTCCTCGGAGATCTCGCACTTCGTCAGTTCCATACGGCCGTTCGCCGAGATGACGACCATGCCCGCCCCGGCGTTGCCATCGACGGAGATCTGGCCGAGCTTGCTCTGCATTTCCGCCATCGAAGCCTGGAGCTTCGGAAGGTTCTTCATCAAGCTCATCACGTTGCCGAGCTCTTTGAACATATGCGCCCTTTCGCCTCACGGCGTTTCGTCGTCAACTTCCGGAACGGGCTCAACGGTCACGGGTACTTCCACGTCCTCGGCCGGCGCGTTCTCGCCGAAGCCTTCGTCCATCTTCAACAGTCGACCTTCGAGGCCCGAGACGATCCGACTCAGGAGCGGACTCGCGAGCGCCAACTGCGACCGTTCGCGGTTGGAGAGGGCCGGGGTCACTTGAACGTTCGCGGCCGGGGTCGAGTCGACCTCGAACCGCAGCGACCAGTCCTCGCCCGTCGCGGAACGCAGCAAACCCTCAATGGTTTTGATTCGTTCGGGCTCGCGACAGTAGGCGTACTCGTGATTGTAGTTCGTTGCGAAGCGGAGTGCTAGCGTTCGTGGCCCGACAATTGCAGGAATGCCGGCCCGATTGAGCTGCCCGGCCAGCATGACGCCGGCGCTCATTTTGACCTTATCCCATATCTGGACAATGTTTGCGTCGCCAAGTTGGACCGGTTCGGCCGGCAAAGATTTCGCCGGTGCCGAACCGTTGGATGCCGCTCGAAAGCCTTCAGTCGGCCCCGTCAAGACGTTTTTTTTTGAGGCGTCGCCCGAAGGGGCGATCGTCGCCGACCCGCCCTGACTGAGCCACAACGCCAGTTGCGAGACCGGCACGAGTTCGTCGAGTCGGCTCATTCGGACGACGGCCATCTCGAGCAAAACCTGGCCGTGACTCGTGTTTCGGAGTCGCCCCTTGGTGGTCGAGAGAATGTCGAGCCCGGCCAGGATTGAATCGAGTGTCAACGCTTGCGCCTGTTGACGGGCAGTGGCGCGATGGTGTTCGGCGAGGTCGAGCTCCCCGACCGCGCCGCCGGACGAGTTGAGCAACATCAGGCCGCGCCAGTATTCGATGAGCTGATCGATCAACTCGCCGAGTTGCAGCCCCTCGTCGGCACACCGGGCGACCGACTCCAACGCGGCCTTCGCGTCTTTCGCGATGATCGATGTCGCCATCGCAACGACCCGGTCGTCGGCCGCGGTTCCCAGCAGCGAGTGAACGATGGCCGCCGACAACTTCTCGCCGCCGAACGAGAGCAACTGCTCCAGGAGCGACTGCGCATCGCGCATCGACCCGCCGGCCCGCCGCGACACGATTCGCAACGCTTCGTCGTCGGCGGCCATGCCTTCGCGACCGACGATCGCCTTCAACTGCTCGAAGATCCGCGTGGCCGTGATTCCGGGCAAGTCGAACCGCTGGCACCGCGAGAGGATTGTGAGGGGGAGCTTCTGCACGTCGGTCGTGGCGAAGATGAAC
>JANLUE010000883.1:0-5226 GCA_031363325.1 Gemmataceae bacterium | reverse complement strand
CGCGGAACCGGTACCGGCGGACTTGCTGGCGTGGGCCCGACAGACCTTCGACGCCGACGAGTTTTTTCGAGAGGTTCGCCAATTGGAAGTCGCCGGGGGCTGCACTTTTGAGTCATTCATCGACGAGCTTGAGGCTCGGGCGGGCGTGTCATGAGTGACGGGGGCGCGCCTTCTCAGCACCTCTATATAGCCATGTGGTACGGGGTTCTCGAAGAACAGCGCTTGGTCATCGTGGCCGCCCTGCCGGTCTTGCTGCACAAATCGAAGGAACGGGACGGAACGTGATGGTGCCGACGAATCGGCCGAAGTCGGGATCGCGACGGGGCAGGCCGGTCCTGGTACAATTCCGGTATGGATCCCCTTCTTTCTCGAATTACACTCGACCCGACTATCTGCCACGGAAAGCCGTGCGTGCGCGGTTTGCGGTATTCAGTTGAGGCCGTACTCGACCTACTTGGCTCGGGGATGTCTCACGACGAAATACTGGCCGACTACCCGGACCTGGAGCGTGACGACTTGCGGGCGGTCCTCGCTTACGCCGCACGCTTGGCTCGCACACGTCGCCTTCAACCGGTGCATCCGTGAACTTTTTCTTGTCGATGCCCAATTGCCCCGACGAATGGTCTCGTGGCTGTCGGCCGCCGGCTGCGATGCCAAACGCACTCTCGACCTGCCGGATGGAAACCGAACGACGGACGAGCAAATCAATGAAGTGGCCGACCTTGAACAGCGCGTCGTCATCACCAAGGATGCGGACTTTGTGGATTCGCACTTGTTGCGTGGCCGTCCAGCGAAATTGTTGCTGATCTCGACCGGCAACCTCGGCAACCCGGCGCTGGAAGCATTAATTCGCCCGCTCATTCCAGACCTCGTTACGGAGTTCGCGACGCACTCCTTTCTCGAATTGGACCCTACGGGGATCGTTGTCCGTGGATAAGCCGAGCCAACAGTATCCTCCCTATCTCACGACGAACGCCACTCGTCAACTCGTTGATTGAATCTCGATTGCTCCCTCCGCACCATCGCGTGCGCTTATCGAGTCGTTCCATCCAATCCTGTCCAAGCAATCGATGGATCCGGCCTTCTCAATCCCTCCGTTGGCTCCATCGAGCACTCATCTCTCAAGTTTCCCGGCCGACCGGTTCGACGCGGGCCGCGACTACACCGGCTGCGTCGCCTTTTCTCCAGATGGCCAGCGTCTGGCCACGACGAGCGGGCGTTCCGCTCTCGTTTGGGACGTATCGTCGATGTTGTTGAAGTCGGCCCCAACTTCCTTCGCTACAGCGTGGGCTGATCTCGCCAGCACCGACGGCGTCCGTGGCTTCAACTCGATTCGCCATTTCATCGACCATCCCGCCGAGGCCTTCAAAGCATTCGCGGTCATCAAGGCGGTACCCGTCGCGGACGCGGCCCGGGTCGCGAAGTGGATCGAGCAACTCGACGCCCCGCGGTTCGCCGATCGCGAGGCCGCATCGAAGTCACTCTTGACGGACGCGGATCAGACCCGGGGAGCCTTGCAGTCCGCGTTACTCAAGTCTCCGTCGGCCGAGTCGCGCCAGCGAATCGAAGCGATCCTCGCCGCGACCGGCGACGACAAGCCACTCACGGGCGACGCGTTGCGGACGGCCAGAGCCATCGAGGTTTTGGAGCGGATCGGAACGACCGAGGCCCAGGCCCGATTGAAGGAACTCGTCGGGGGAGCGGCCGATGCGGCCCGAACCCGCGACGCGGCCGTTGCCGTGCAACGCCTCAACCGCCGGTGCCCGTGAATCAAGCGAGCATCGTTGGTATCGCCAACTTGCCCATTCCCGCCAGCCGCTCCAGAGAAGTCGAACGCTCGCGCGACAGGCGAAGCCGGGGCGGCTTGGCAAAGCAACTAATTCGCACACGACCGTGATTTCCGCTTCAGTCCGACTTGAATCGAATGGCGGGCGCGGTATTGGACGGGGCTCACCGGGTTCCGTTCGCGCGGCCTCATCGATGCGCCGCGGGGGCCGAATCGCGAACCTGGGCGGACGGCTGAGGACCATCGGGATGACACGACGACTTCGCATGGCCGGGACCGCGCTCGGGGCCTTTCTCGTGCCGGCCTGCATGCACCTCACGCCCGTCGAACCGCCGTCACAGGACCCGCGCGCACCCACTAACCCAATCGGCTATCGTCCCATGCCGGGCGCGATTAACACCGCGTCGAAGGGCCCGCGCGAACAGTTCGCCTCGGGTCGCTCCGAACCGACCACGACCGTTGTTGCCCGTCCGGCCCCGACGCCTGCCGAAGCGCCGAAGCCCGCCGAACCGGTTGAGTCGAACCCGCCGATCCGAACGATTGGCAATTCGGTGGTTGAACCGACCAAACCGACGCCGCCGGAAACGACCCCCGCGCCGAAACCGGCCCCGGTCGATCCGCCCCGCGTGATCATGTCGCCCGCGGAAGCGACGAAGCCACCGATTGAACCGGTGCCGGACGCCGAAGGCGTGATCCGGCCGCCGAAGCCGGTGATCCCCGGTGCGCCGCCGATCACTGAGCCGCCGATCTCGAACCCGCCCATGTCGCCCACGGCGCGGGCCGATGTACCACCGCCGATGATGCCACCGATTCAGGAAGCGCCGAAGCCGTACAAGATCGAACCAGCACCCGCAGCCATCGGAACGCCACCGATGGTCGCGTTGATGCACCAGGCGAACGCCACACCGCCGATGTCGCCCATGGCGCCCACGCCGATCGTTTCCGACGGCGATTCGCCGTTGCTGCTCGCGGTGAGGGCGTTTCAACGCAATCGACCCGACGAGGCGATCGAACACTTGAAGCCGTACGAGCCGGCCACGCAACAGATTCTGCTTTCCCTAATGCCCGCGATGGTCCGGTTGACCGAGGGGAAGCTTCAGCAAATGAAGCCGGAAGAGATGGACGCGTTGCTCGAACAGTTCTCGCGCGTGACGCCGATGCTTCGGCCGCGGGCGTCGCTCCAGGCGAGCGCCGTTCGCCTGTGTCGCGAGGTTCACACGTTCGCGCACGTCGAGCCGTTCCCGGAACGCTATCTGTATCGGGCCGGCGATGTCGTGCACTTGTACATGGAACTGGCGAACTTCAGCAGCGTGCCGGATAGCAAGGGCTTTTACCGAATCGAACTGTCGAGCACGCTCGAACTGCGCGATGGCGCGAACTCGGTGGTCTGGCGCGCCGACCCGAAGGACGTGCCGGACATCGTCTCGTCGCCGCCGCAGGACTACTACCGGGCGTTCCGCCTGTGCGTGCCCAACGTCCCGCCCGGCTCGTACACGCTCTCGATCAAGACGACCGACCGGCCCACGGGTCGCGAAGTTCGCAAGGCCGTTGAGTTTCGCGTTGGCAGTCGGTGATTTGTCACTGGCCCTTGGTCATTAGTCCTTGGTCATCAGTCATTGGTCCTTGGTCAATTCTCATGACCAAGGACTGATGACCAATGACCAATGACCAATGACTAATGACCAGTGGCTAAAGGGGGATTGGTCGTGGCCAAGAATAGAACGCTCAAGCGTTGGGTTCTGAGTACGCTCGCGGGCCTCGCCTTTGGTGCGACGGCGGCCGGCCAGGGCGCGCCCATCCACACGAAGAACACGGCCCTTCGGCTCCCCGTCAGTCTCGATGAACGGTCGCGGCCCGAAGTGGCCGAGGTTCGACTCTACGTTCGTGGCCCGTCCGGGCGCTGGGAGATGGCCCAGTCGGCGGCCGCGACGCAGACGGCCTTTGACTTCAAGGCCCCCGTCGATGGCGAGTACTGGTTCACGTTCGTGACGGTCGATCGTCGTGGAATCGCCGCGCCGGTCAACGTCGAAAAGGTCGCGCCGCATCGGATCGTGGTGGTCGATTCGACCGCTCCAGAAGTGGCGATTCGGCCGGTGCCGTTCAACGGCGAACGCGCCTTGCAATGTCAAGTCCGCGACGCGAACGCCGACCTCGGCACGCTGCGAGTTTCGTATCTGACGGCCGATGGGGCTTGGCAGACGCTCTCGGCCGCAGGCCCCGATACGCCAACGGTCTTTCGCGTGTCGAACGTGATCGTGTTCGTGAGCAAAGTGAAAGTGACCGTCGCCGATCGGGCGGGCAACCGCACGACGAAGGAATTCGACCTCGGTGACCCGTCCGCACCACTAGGGATGCCGACGAAGCCCGCGCTCGATCGCGGCAAGCCCGACCCGTCGACGTTCCCGCGCGAGGGCGTCACGCCATCGAAACCGGAAACCGGTTCGTCGTACAACGCGCTGAAGCCGCCAGCGACTCCCGACATCAAGCCGGCGAATGACCTGACGATCCCGGACATCAAAGTCCCCGACGTGCCCGGCGTGAAGCCAACTCCGAAACCGATGCCCTCGCCCTCGGAATTCGACTTGCCGCCGCTGCCGAAGCCAAACGATGTGAAGCTCCCGGAATCCGCGCCGATGAAGGGTGTGGACAATTCACTGAAGCTTCCCGACGTGCTGACGACCAAGGGCACCGATCTCGACATCAAGGCTCCGGAAATGCCGCCGCCGGTCAAAGGTGCCGACCCGAAAGTGAAGCTGCCGGTGATCAAGAACTCCGACCTGGAAATCACGCTTCCCGATCCGATTTCGCCCAAGAAGATCGAGCGGGGCGTCAAGGCACCCGACCTGCCGCCGATGAAGGATTTGGGGATCAAGGTGCCGGACTTGCCGATGACCGACCCGTACGTTCGGCCCGTTGAAGCTGCGCCGAAAGACGTGCCCGCGTCGAAGCCGATGGCCGACCCGCCGCCGACGCTGGGGTCGCATCCGATCCTGAACACGCGGACGTGCGTGATCAACTACGAAGCCGAAGGGCCGATGCGCGCCGGCGCGAAGATCGATTTCTGGGCGACGAAGGACGGCGGCCGAACCTGGGACGCGCTGCGCGACGAAGCCGGTGGCATCCCGCCGGCCCGACTCACGCTGCCCGGCGACGGCAACTATGGCATTCGCATTCGACCGGGGGCCGGCAGCAAGCCGCCCGAGGCCGGCGAGGACCCGGACTGCGTCGTCGAAGTGGACACGACCAGGCCGGCCGTCAACTTGTTGCGCCCGGTCATTGGCACGGGGTCCGATGAAGGTTCGCTCGTGATCTCGTGGACCGCCGCCGACAAGAACCTGTTGAGCAACTCGGTCAGTCTCTTCTATGCCGACCGCTCCGAAGGCCCGTGGAAAGAGATCGTGAAGGGCTACAAGAACGAAGGCTTGTTTGTTGGCATGTGG
>JANLUE010000874.1:0-1576 GCA_031363325.1 Gemmataceae bacterium | reverse complement strand
GCCACGTTCTGGGTTCGAGCCCAGACTCAACGCGAAGCCGTTCGTCTTTCCCGGCAGAATCGGAGTTCCGCCACCACGTTCCGGGTTCGAGCCCAGGACTCAACGCGAAGCCGCTTGTCTTTCCCGGCAGAATCGGAGTTCCGCCGCCACGTTACCGGTTCGACAACCCCCCGGCGGTCCGAGACCCAAGTCGGATTCTTTCAACGATCTCGCCCCAAGAACCAGCGCATCAACTGCCAGCCCGGGTCGAACTCCAGGTCCGAGGCGGCCGCCACGACTTCGTCGTAGCTCGATTGGCCCTTTGCCTCGATTCCGGTGCCAGCCACGACGAACGGGACCGCGCCATAGGCATGCGCCCGCGTTCGCAACGGCGTGCGGTGGTCCGGGCTCACCAGGATTCGCCACGGGCCGTGCTTCGGCAGTTCCTCCAGCAACGGACCGACGACGTGCTCGTCGATTCGTTCGAGCGCTTTGATCTTTTCGTCCGTTCGACCTTCGTGGCTCGCCTCGTCCGGCGATTCGACGTGGACACACACCAGGTCATGGTCGCGGAGCGCCTCGATGCCCGTCCGCCCTTTGCTCGCGTAGTCCGTGTCGAGATACCCGGTCGCGCCGGGCGCGTCGATTCGTTGCCAGCCGATCAACATGCCCGTGCCGCGAACCAAGTCGACGGCGCTCACGATCGCCCCGCGTGGGCCGTACTCGCGGGCGAAGCTCTTCACGTGCGGCGCCCGACCCTGACCCCACAGCCAAATCTGCGTGGCCGGCTTCTCGCCCCGGGCGATCCGTTCGCGATTCACGGAATGGTCCGCGAACAACGGCCGACTCCGTTCCATCAGGTCGATGAGCAACTCGGCCCCGTGTCCCTTGGGCAAATAGTCGGCGGTCGGCTTGTCGGGGATATCGTGCGGCGGCTGAGTCTTCGTGTCCGAGCCGAACGGGGCGGGCTTGTCGTCGGATCGAAAGATCAAGATGTTTCGATATTGCACGCCGGCGTGAAACTCGAGACGACCCCCCGCGACCGGCCCGCCGAGGTTCTCCGCGACGGTGGCCATCAACCGGGCCCCATCGGCATTGTTGATGTGGCCCGCCGTGAAGTCGTGCATCAGGCCATCGCGAACGGTCACCAGATTGCACCGCACCGCCCAGTCGAGTGGGCCGAGCTTCAAGCCCATGGCCACGGTCTCGAGCGGGGCCCGGCCCGTGTAGACGGCCAGGGGGTCGTAGCCGAACAGACTGAGCGTGGCCACATCGCTCGCGGGCGTCAGCGGGTGCGGCACGTTGTTCGATCGGCCGACGACGCCAAGCTTCGCCGCCCGATCCATGTTCGGCAGGCGGGCGGCTTGAAGCGGAGTCAGGCCGCCGAGCGACTCCTGCGGCTCGTCGGCACAGCCATCCGGGATGACGATCGCGTATTTCATGGGGAAAGTGTAGCGGTTCACCCTTCGCTTGAACCCTCGGGGCTCGAAGCCGAATGGCAATTTTTGCACGCGACGAATTGGCGTTCTAGGGTTCCTGAATAACCCCGATAACCGTCAAATTCGGAGCTCGCGTCGCCATGGAGATGAGTCAATCC
>JANLUE010000249.1:0-6417 GCA_031363325.1 Gemmataceae bacterium | reverse complement strand
CGCCATCAACTCGTTCACGCGCTTCGCGAAGCCGGCGGGGTCTTTCAACTTCGACCCCTCGGCGATGACAGCCTGTTCGTAGAGCAACCGGCCAAAGCTCTCGACCCGTGGGTCGGCCGCGTCCTTCTCGAACACGGCCCGGAGCGACGCGACCGCTGGGTGCGTCGCGTTCAGTTCGAGCACGCGCTTCGACTCTTCCTCGACACGGCCCATTTTCTGCATCAGGCGCTCGTAGTGGGCCGTCATGCCGTCGCGATCGGCAACGAGGACCGATGCACTTTCCTTCAACCGCTTCGACAGGCGAACGTCGGCCACGTCCGGGAGCTTCGCCTTCAAGGCTTCCAGGAACGGCTTGAACGCCTCGGCGTCGGCCGGCGGATCGTCGGCGATCGGCGCGTCCGTGTCGGATCGATCGACCGGCTTGAACGCCTTCTCCTTGTACGGCCGCAGCGCTGGAAACAGGAACTCGTCCATCGGCTCCGTGAGGAGCAAGACTTCCCAACCCTTCGATTTGAAGGCTTCAAGAAGCGGCGACGACTCGATGACCTCGCGACTTTCGCCGATCAGGTAGTAGATGTCCTTCTGGCCTTCGGGCATTCGACTCACGTAGTCGGCGAACGTCGTGTACTTGCCGGGCTCGGTCGTCGTCGAGTGGAACAGGAGCAGGTCGGCGACGCGGTCGCGGTTCTCCCAATCGCGAGCCGCCCCTTCCTTGAGCATCATCCCCAGGTCTTCGAAGAACGCGACGTACTTGTCGTACTCCAGGTTCTTCAGGGCCTCGAGCCCTTCGAGGACGTTGCGGACGACGTTCTTCTGAATCTTCGCGAGCAGTGCATTGTTCTGGAGCAGTTCGCGCGAGATGTTGAGCGGCAAGTCGGCCGAATCCACGACGCCCCGAACGAATCGCAAATACGTTGGCAGCAGGCCCTCGCACGAGTCCATGATCAGGACGCGCTGGATGTAGAGCCGCAGGCCTTTCGGTTCCTCGTAGCCGAACGAGAACGGCTTACGGGCGGGAATGAACGCGAGCACGCGGAACTCGTTCGTCCCCTCGGCCGTGTAGTGGATCACGCGGGCCGGCTTCTCGGTGTCGTGCGAAATCTGCTGGTAGAACGCGTCGTACTCCTCGGCCTTCACTTCGGAGCGATGACGCAGCCATAGGGCCGACTGGGCGTTCAACGTCTCCTCGACGACTTCGGTCTTGTCGTCGTCTTTGTGTTCGACATCCATCACGACGGGGTGTTCGATGAAGTCGGAATACTTCTTGACGAGCGACGACAGCGACCAGTGTTGCAAAAACTCCTTGGCGTCTTCCTTCAGGTACAGAATCACGTCGGTCCCGCGGGTCGGCTTCTCAGCCGCTTCAACCGTGAAGTCCCCCTGGCCGTCGGATTCCCAACGAACGCCGTCGCTCGGCGAACCGGCCATGCGCGAGATCACCGTAACTTTGTCCGCGACCATGAACGCCGAATAGAAGCCCACGCCAAACTGGCCGATCAGGTCGGGGCGGGTCTTTACGTCCTGTTTCTGAAGCGTGTCGAGAAACGCCCGGGTGCCGGACTTGGCGATCGTCCCCAGGTGATCGACGATCGCCGATCGATCCATGCCGACGCCGTTGTCGGAAATCGTGAGCGTGCCGGCCGCTTCGTCCGCGCTCAACTTGATTTTCCAGTCCTTGTTGCCTTCGAGCCGATCCTCGTTGGCGAGCGAATCGAAGCGGACCTTGTTGATCGCGTCGGACGCGTTCGAGATGAGTTCGCGAAGGAAGATCTCGCGATTCGAGTAAAGCGAGTGCGTGATGAGGTGCAGGAGTTGCTTCAGCTCGGTTTTGAACTCCAACGTCTCGGCGGCCATCGATGCGGACTCCAGGTACGGGGAATCTACTTCGATTATTGGTTGGGCGAAGGGGGTCAATCTCCTGGTTGGTGCAGGCTCGGCGATTTGAATCGAAACGAAGATTTAGGTTGGAGGATTTGAGATGCCGGTTGTACCAATTGCCGACGCGAGAGAGCGCCTGGCGAGCGGCATCGAAACCGTGCCGAGCGACGATCTGGATGCCTATTTTCGCGAGTTCTTTCCGACCTGCCCGTTGCCCGAGGATGGTGCGGCGAGCGGTCAACTCGCGGATCACATCCGCCGAGTGATTGAGCGTGACGAGGTGGCCAACCTGTGGCGAGTCGTCTTCCCAGGAACGCGAGCAATGTATTACGACGAAGAACTCGGGACCCTGCATTACCGGGAACAACGCTTGCGCTAAGCCGAGGCCATAGGCGTTCCCCGGAGCCCATCGTGCCCCAGGTAGAAACCGACGGAGGAATTCATCGAAGCATCGAACTATCGATCGTTCTGGTTTCTTACTTCGTGACCCTTGTGCTCTTTGTGGTGATCGCTCGGGAATCGGCGGACGCGCTCGGCTCCGTCCAACCCGCGATTCGCGGCCACCGAACGACCAGCCGGCGCGAGCGAAAGTCAAAAGGAGTTACAACCTCTCCCACGGTCCGGAAACCATCAGTTCCTTCGATCGAGCGCCGGTTGACAATACGCCTTGAGGCCGAGTTCCGCCAACTCGCGTTCGAGGCCTTCGGGCGTCGAGCCGTCGGGGGTGCGGGCGAGTTCGTCGAGCAGCAACTCGGCGAAGCGTTCGCGGGCGCGGTGGACCATTTGGCGGGCGCTCGCTTCATTCACGAGTCGGCCGAGTTCTGATGCGAGTACGGCGGCCAGGTCCGCGATCGAGGCTTCCGGCGACTCGGCGCGGCGACGCAGGACCGTGTAGTATTCGTGGCGGCCGGCCGCCTGATCGGCTTCGAGCGCTTCCCAGGTTCGGTCTAAAACTTCTTGTCGCCATTCGGCCACGAACTGTTCGTCCAGTTCATTCATGCCTGGCGCGACGGGCTCTTCGGTCGAGTCGAGCGCGACGGCCGCCCGACCAATGCGGGCGCGATGGAAATCAACCACGAGGTGATAGAGGACCGTTCGCAGAAAATCGCGGAACCGACCCCGGTCCGGGTCGGCCCGGCGGAAGTCGCCACGAACGAAGCGGAGCGCGAACTCCTGGCTGAGGTCGGCTGCGGCGTCCGAATCTCGGGTGCCGCACTGCAGGTACCGATAGACGGCCCCCGCGTAGCGGGCGAGGAACTGGCGCTGGGCCGCGTGCGCGTCCCCCGCCGAGGCGTGCGCCTGATTCAGCAGGTCCCACCGCGTGGAGATCTGACTGAGCGCGGGGTTCGGCGTCGGTTCGGCGTCGGCCATTCTGAAACATCATACTTCATGGGAAAAGTTTTCGCACGAAGTGTCACGCCAATCGAAAGCCGACGTAGAGCCTTCAGACCATCCATCAATCCCCAGAGCCTCGCCATGAAAGCCACTCTCCATCTGAATCGCCTCGAAGACCGCGACGTGCCGGCCGTGATCACCGTGACTTCGGCCGCCGACTCCGGAGCGGGCACACTTCGCGAAGCGATCATCAAAGCGAATTCGACAAACGCGGCCGACACGATTCGGTTCGCGTTGCCCGGCACCGGCGTGCGGACGATCACGCTCGCCACGGCCTTGCCGGAAATCACAAAACCCCTCACGATCGACGGCGATAGCCAGGACCCCCGGACCCGCACGCCGGATGTCGAACTGAACGGCCTCAGCACGCCGGCCGCTTCGGCCGGGCTGGTGCTGAAGGCCGGCGGTTCAACCATCCGGGGGCTGATCATCAATCGGTTCCCCGGCAACGGAATCGAAGTCTCCGGGCCGGGCCGAAATCAAATTTCGGGCAACTTCATCGGGACCGATGCCACGGGGTCGATCGACCTCGGCAATGGCGGCGCGGGCCTGACCGTTGTAAACTCATCGCGAAACGTCGTGACTTTCAACCTGATCTCCGGCAACGACGGGGAGGGAATATCGCTCGTCGGCACCGGGACGAATCGCAACGCGATCCGGGGCAACGCCATCGGGACCGATGGCACGGGTCGATTCGACCTGGGCAATTCGCTGGTCGGCATCGGCCTGTTCGATGGGTCGGGCAACAACACGATTGGCGGTACGTCGGTTTCCGATGGGAACCTCGTCTCGGGCAACGACCAAACGGGTATTTTCGCGTTCGGCGGCGGCAGCAATGCGATCCAGAACAACTACGTCGGGACCGATGTGACCGGCCACGCCGACCTCGGCAATGGCTTCCAGGGCATCGCGATGTTGAATTCGCCGGACAATCGAATCGTGCGCAACCTCGTATCCGGGAACGGCGCGAATGGAGTGGCGATCGGCGGCGGGGCGTCGACGAACAACCTCGTCCAGGCGAACCGGATCGGCACGGACATCGATGGCCTGACCGCGATCGCCAACGGCTTCTCGGGCATGTACATCGGCGATGGGAGTGGCTTCCTGCCACCGGCCCCCGGTTCAGCCACGCAGACGACCGTCGAACGCAATGTGATCTCGGGCAACGTCTTCGATGGCATCACGCTTCGCGGCATCGGGGCCGACCGGACTCAGATCAACAACAACCGAATCGGCACGACGGCTGGCGCGAACCCAACGGCCCTATCGAACGGTCGGCATGGATTGACCATCGACTCCGGCGCGAGCCAGAACAACGTCCGCGACAACGCGATCGCCTTCAACCTCGGGATCGGCGTTCGCGTCGGCCTTTCGGCGGCCGACACTGCCATCGGCAACCGAATCGAGATGAACGCCATCCACTCGAACGGACTAATCGGCATTGATCTCGGCAACGATGGTCTCACGGAAAACGATGCCAACGACGCGGACACGGGGCCGAACGGCTACCAGAACTTCGTGACCAATCTCCAGACCGAACGAACGCAAACGGTACTCACTCGTGTCAAGGGATTGGCGCGCGGCAAGCCGTTCTCGGAAGTGATCGTCACGTTCTACGCGAACGCAACCGTGGATCCCTCGGGCCGCGGCGAAGGCGAACGCCCTCTGGTGGTCACGCCCTTCGCGATCGTGGTGCCGATCGGAGCGGACGGAACGGGTCAATTCAGCGTGGCCACGGTCGCGGTCCCGGTTACGCCAACCGAAGCCATCACGGCCCTGGCGACCTCGGTCGATGGCACGTCCGAGTTCTCGGCCCGCGATTCAGTTCTGTTCGTGGGGTGAACCCAGTTGAGTTTGAGATCTGTAGGTTGGCGGGTTGCGCCCGCCAATCCGCGGATCCCGATCGGCGAGGACCTTAAACTCGGCAGAAACATGGAGGCAGAAACACAGTCCCAGGGGTTGAGAGGGGCGTTCGATGAATCACTTCTTCGCCGGCACCGCGACGGCGGGCCTGGGCTTCTCCAACTCCAGGAGTTGCTCGAGGTCGTGGACGCGCTCGGCCTGTTTCTCGTCCTTGCGGAGGCGGGCCAAGAACTCGGCGGCGGGTTTGTCGGTCGACGGGGCGGCCAACGCGAACTTGATGATGCTCCGCTGAATGATCGACGCCTCGTGCGAAGGCTTGTCGAACAGCCCAACGATCTTCGCGGTCAACGGCCATTGTTCCCACTTCCGCAAATCCTCGACCGCGAGATCGACGATGTCGGCCTGATCGAGCAATGGCAGCACCGTCTTCACGATCGTCGAACGATCGAGGACGTCGGCCCGGTATTCCCAGAAGAAGCGGACGGTACGCAGGGCCGCGTAGCGAACGAGGAAGTCCTCGTTTTTGTCGTTGATCAGTTTGTCCATGAACTCGAGCCCGGCCTTGGGGTCGAGGAGCAGGTAGCCGGCGAGCAGGCCGTCTAGGCCGGTCGCTTGCTTGACCTTCGGGTCGTCGATGAACGTCCGCAGCGCCTTGCCTTGCACATCGGCCTTGCCCGTGTGGCCGAGCAACAGGCCAATCAGCCCGAATCGACTGATCGAAGTGCCCGGCTCCTTAAGCATCTTCATTAACGCGTCGGGGTCCATCTTGACGGCGGCCGCGCGAACGTCCTTGTAATCGGCGTTCGAGAATTCCTGGAACGCATCGCCCGAGACCGACCATTCGGGCGAGTCGAAGTGCTGGAAGAAGTAGAGCAAGCGCGTCGTCGGATCCTTCTCCTTGACGGCGATCGCCCCCTTCAGATATTCAGCCACCTTGCTGTCCGGCGGGACGGCTTCGCCACGGTACGGATCGATTTCACCCTTGAACAAATCGCAGAACAGCAAGTGCTTGGTCGGGCTCTTGGGGTCCGGCGGCACGTAGCGGGGCAGGGTGAGCTTCTTCTTGCCCTTCAAGAATTCGTGGTCCTTGACGACGATCTCAATGTCCAGATCGGTCGTTCCCTTGCCGAACTCGTTCGGGTCGCGCTTGGCATTCGAGAGCGTGCCGAAGACGATGAACGTCGCTTGATTGGTCTCGCCGAGCAACGTCTGCCCGGACGACGCGCAGAAGGGACAGTGCGCGGCACTCGCCGGCACGGCCAGGGCGAGGGCGAGGGCGAG
>JANLUE010000244.1:0-5321 GCA_031363325.1 Gemmataceae bacterium | reverse complement strand
ATCTCGGCCGACGTGGTCGCCGGTTTCCTCGTTAGCGGCCTGCCCCCGACGACGGTCCAGAACGTCGCCCGGACGTTCACGATCACCGCCCGGGATCAGTTCGGCAACATGGTGATCGGCTACACGGGGACGGTGACGTTCAGCAACTCGGGCGGCACGGCCCTGTTGCCCGCGAACTACACCTTCAAGGCGAGCGACAAAGGCAAACACGCGTTCACGGTGAAGTTCCAATCGGCGGGCGCCAACCAATCGGTGACCGCGACCGATCTGAACGATCCGCTGATTTCAGGGACGCAAGGCGGCATTACGGTGACGTGAGCGCGTGGTCGTTCCGAAGTTTCAGTACGTCGTTGGCTTCGCCATCAACGGCACGTTAGGCATTCGTTGACGGCCAAAGGACTCGGCTTATCCCCAGGCCGTCACGAACGGGCTCACCGTCCGGACCTCGCTGCCAAACGTGATGACGGACACTTCGACTCGTCGCATCGCCAATGCGTCCGCCGTCAGGTCCGTGTGGTCATGGGCCAAATCCACGTTGAGTCCACCGGGAGCGAAATACCCCTTTTAGTACCCCATTTCCGGAGTTAGTACCTCTTTTGCCACTTGGCCCCTCGGCCGGCGCGGGTGGGCTCGATTCGGCCGGCGTCACGGAGTTCGCGGAGAACCTTGCGGATCATATCCCGGCTCACGCCGGGGCAGGCCCGTTCGATATCGGCGAGAGCGAACGGACTCGGTTGTGCTTCGACGGCCGCTTCAATCAGGGGACGTTTGCCGCCTCGCGCGGTGCTCACCTGGCCGGCACGCTCTTCGAACAATCGGTAACCGCGGCGAACGATCGTCAACCAATAGTTGAGCCACGGCACCAATTCGTGACGGCCCGAATGCCAGTCGATCGAACTGGCCGCCAGAGCCGCGTAGTATTCCTCGCGCGAATCTTCGATGAGACGCTCGAGGCTGATATATCGCCCGACTTCGTAGCCATGTTGATAGAGCGCGAGCAGCGTCAGCAATCGAGAGACCCGTCCGTTGCCGACGCGGAACGGATGAACGCAGAGGAAATCGAAAACGAACAAGCCCGTCGCCACGAGCGGCGGTACGAGCGATTGCTCGTTCGCGTGATCGTAGGCGAGGCACAATTCCGCAATGGCGCCTGGCACTTCGGCCGGGGGCGTCGGTCGGAACCGAACTCGCGGAGGTTGACCGTCTCGAAGTTCAATGATGTCGTTCGCGCGCCGTTTCCACTCGCCGGCATCGCCCGCGCCATCCTGGCAGGTTCGGTGGAGCGCCTTCAACGCTTCGGCTGAGATCGGCCAGTTCGAGCCCCGCGCGTGGATCAACTCGAGCGCTTTGCGGTAAGCCTGGATTTCCTCTTCCGATCGATCGCGGGGTCGGGCCTTGCCCAGCACTAGCGGCACGAGTCAATCGGGCGATACGACGACGCCTTCGATCCGGTTGGACGATTCGGCACTCTGCACCATGGCCGTTTCGCGAAGGGTGCGGAGTATCTCCGGGGACTGTCGGGTGAATAGGTCCTGGCGACCGCGCGACTCGGCGATGTCCGTCAACAACCAAACTGTGGAGGTTGGCAGAACGAGGTCCTGGAGTCGGCGGCCGCGAAACGAGTGCATGCTGGAATCAGCGTATGGTGTCGAACGTCGATCCGTCGGGCGTGCCGATGCAGCAAGCGCGCGATCGCGTGAAGCGACTTTGCTTCCGGCGGCACATGCCGCGCGGCCGGTGGGAAGTCGAGGAAATGCGCTTGTCGTCCGTGGCGAACCCGACTCTCGTTCGATCAACGGCGCGTCAGATATTCCTTCACGACTTCGTCGAGACGCGCGAGCTCCGTCTCCGTCGCGCCGCCGCGCCAGAGGATCGTGCCGTTGCGTTCGAGCAACACGAGCGTCGGCACCCATTGGACCTGGAACAGTTTCTGAACTTCGCCGACGCGATTCTCCCGCTCGAGATAGACGCGGTAGTTCATTTCCTTCTTGCGCGAGACTTCTTCCACTTCGCGGGAGCGCCGGGCCAACGTGTCGTTCGCTTCGCAAGCGATGGCCACGATCTCGAGGCCCGATTGGCCGTAGTTCGCCTGGAGTTTCTTCATCGCGGGGACGGCCCGGAGGCACGGCCCACAGGTCGTGCTCCAGAAATCGACGAGGATCAGTCGGCCGGCCGCGTAGCGGAACTCCCATTCGCTCCCCGTCAGATCGGTGACGAGGAAGTTCGGCACCTTCTGACCGGGGATGCGAGCGGTCGGCGGTTCTTCCTTGCGCGATTCCGGGGCCGGCTCGGGAGGCGGGCGGATCGCGGCCGTCGGGGGCTGGCTCGAGGTTGTGCCCGCGATGTTCTCGCGGTGAACTGGTGGCGCGAGGTCCGGCGGGTCCGGCAATGCCGGTGGCCGAATGTTCGCTTCCGCCCGCGGCTCGAACGGCCCGAGGCCCGTTGGGGGCGGCATCGCGGGCGTAATGCTCGAGACCTTGTCGGCACCGAGTTCCAGGCGGATGTTCGCGGCCGGCGGCTTTACTTGCATCTCGGCCGCGACCTTGCGCCCATCGACTTCGCGTACCGCCGACAGGATGTACGTCTTGCCCGGCGTCAGGCCCGGTGCGAAGAAGTAGCCGTCCTCATCGGTCTCGACCCCGTAGTTCCCTTTGGACCCCGCGGGTAGAACCTCGTCGGCCGGGCGGACAACAATAAACGTCTTGCCCCGGAGTCGATGGTTGTCGCGGGCATCGACGATTTCGCCGGCGATGATCGTCTCGCGGTCGAGTCGGCTGGCGGAGTCGGCGGGCGTCTTCGTCTTGCCTTTGGTCCGGCCGGTTGGCGTGTCGGCCCCTTCGAGCCACCAGGGTGCGTTGGGGTCGCGGTTCTCGGGTGGCCGTCGGTTGTCCGTGTCGCGATCGCGATCTTTGGGCCGGAAGGACGCGCAGCCGCCAGCCAGCAAGGTGGCCGCGATCAGTAAGGCTGCGGGGACGCGCATGAGACGATCTCGACGAGCCGGGGCTCGGTTCGCGGGGCCGATCAAGGAGTATCGGCCGGTGCGGCGGGGCGGTCCGCATGAAGCCGACGCTCGGTCGGGGTTCGCCGAAAGTCTGCGTCGGCGGCCCGGACGGGTCAACCGGAAGCGCCGGCGCGAACGGCAAACTCGCCGGGGGTTGCCCCGCCCAATCGCCCGAGTTTTCCCGACGCGCGCGGCCGGCACGACCCCCCGAGATTGCCCGACCGGTCGATCTTGCCAAGGATCGGGCGAGCGGTTATAGCCGTGTAGTCGGCCGGGGTCGAGGCGCGTTTTCTTGACGTGTTCGACGTGGCCGTCTATCGTGAGGCTGGTATCGCCGTCGAGGAATTATGCCAATCCGCTCCCACCGAACGCTCCTCTTCGGCCTGGCCGTGTTCGTCTTCGTGGCCGATCAGGCGTCGAAGTACGGCATGTTCAATTGGCTCTACCAACCGGGCCAAGATGTCGGCGTGCGCGAGGTGATTCCGGGCGCGTTCCGGTTCCACGCTCAGTTCGACAGTCTCGCTCCGCCGAGCCAGAACGCCCTGGTGAAGTGGAACAGCCCGATCCCGCCACACGTGAACCACGGGGCCCTTTTCAGCCTGGGCGGTCAGTTCAAGGCCGACGCCAATTTGTTCTTCGCGCTCGTCAGTTTGTTGGCCGTGATCGGGATTTCGATTTGGGGTGCCCGCAAGTCGGCCGCGACCGATCGTTGGTTGTGCCTGGCGCTCGGGCTTATTCTCGGTGGCACGCTCGGCAATCTGTTCGATCGCATCGTGTTCGGCGGGGTCCGCGACTTCCTGTACTTCTACCTGATCAATTGGCCCATCTTCAACGTTGCCGACTGCGGATTAGTCGTTGGTGCGGTCCTCCTGCTCGTGCAAGCGCTTTTCGCCAAGAAGCCCGAAGCGACCCCGAGCGCCGTACCGGCCGTCACGGCTTGAATCGTGGTTCGTTCCGCGCTGAGAACGGGAATTTTTCTCATCCGTCGAGCCGGAAAGCGATACCCCCCCAACACTCGACGATTCCCCATAGCCAAACCAGCCGCGACGCCGCATGGATTCTTTGCGTTCCGCCGCCACACCCTGGGTTCAACTCACCGGCGTGGCGACTCTGAGTCGGAACCGGCTTTAGCCCTCGGACTTTTTGCGTGCTTCATCGACGTACGCTTTGAATTCATTCATGCGGTACGAAATGAACAGGAACGCATGGTGCAGGGCCAGGTACGTTTCGTCTTCCGGGTCGTCGGCGTAGTCCTTGCGGAGGGCGTACAGTTGGGCCAGCAGTTGGTCGGCGGTCGGCATGGGTCAACTCGCGGTTAGTCGGCCGTCGTTCATTTCCGCCCGGCGCGGGAACATCTTCGCCAGGTCCGGGCTATGCGTCACGACGACGAGCATCGTGCCTTCCTGACGGTGAAGTTCCGTGAGCAACTCGCCGACGCCGTGGGAAGTCTTGCGGTCGAGGTTGCCGGTCGGCTCGTCGGCCAACAGCAACTTCGGCTTGCGAATCAGGGCCCGGGCGATCGCGGCCCGTTGGCGCTCGCCGCCGGAAAGCTCGGCCGGCCGATGTTCGAGCCGACTCGATAGGCCCACCCGGTCCAGCAAGCGCCGGGCTTCCGCTTCGTCGCCGGTCCGTGGATCGACGAGGGTCGGCACCAGGACGTTTTCCAGCACGCTACATTGCGGCAAGAGATGATGATCCTGGAACACGAAGCCGACGTGCCGATTGCGGTACGCGGCCAGATCGCGCTCGGCCAGGGCGAATGGGTCGATGCCGTCGACGAGGACCTTGCCACGCGTGGGTGTATCGAGCGTGCCCAGGATATTGAGAAGCGTGCTCTTGCCGGACCCCGATGGCCCGGTGACGGCCAAGCCATCGCCCGGTTCGAGGGCGAGGCTCACTTCGGACAGGACGGCCAACACGCCCGACCGAGTCGAGTACTCTTTCGTGACGGCCTGAACAGATAAACCCATGCGAAATCGTCGATGTTCGTCGGGGTGAGCGGCCGTGCAATCGACCGGAGAGTTGTTCTACGACAACCGGGGTGCGAATGTGCAATCCTTGGAGCGCCGTCAATAAGGCTCCGGATCGTACAGAGTATTGCCATTCATCGGATCAAGCAGCTTCACTCTTCCTTGATTTGTTCCATGAGCAGGTAGAAGCCGGTGGAAGGGTTGTGTTCGTGGTGTTCTCTCTCGAGGGCAACCGCCCTCTCGTTCATTTTGATAGCCCTCGCCACCGCGTCCGTATACCTTGGGGCGAAGTCTTGGCGGACGCGACATCCTTGTCATACCTCGGGAGAAACTTTTTCAGTTGCTCTCGA
>JANLUE010000814.1:0-5166 GCA_031363325.1 Gemmataceae bacterium | reverse complement strand
CTCGACGCCGAGCACGTCGAGGCAAATACTCTCGGCCTGTTCCGGTTCGTTGAGTTGCCGATACAGGACGGCCTTCTCGATCGCCGCCGGCACGCCTTCGTGGGACAGTAACTTCAAGTGGAACATGGCCTGTCTCGGCGGGAGAGGATCAAACTTGGGCTCACGGGCTCAGTGGTTCTAGGTTCGTCCGAATTGCCGTTGGTGGAACGCCCGGCCCGTCACCAATCTTAGCGAATCCGCCCATCGACCGGATGTGGATCGGCTCGCCTCACGGCTTCGCAATCGTCTGGCGCAACCAAATCATCCGTTCGCGTTCGGTCCAGATAAAGCCATCGCCCGTGAACCACGAGTCAAACGGCTTAATCATTTCGCGGGCCGCGTCTTTCTTGCCTTCCGCCCAGAGCCCGAGCGCGAGCCAGAGTCGGACGACCTGGAACAGGTCCGGTTGCAAATCCAAGTCGGCGTAGAGGGCGGGCACCCGGCCCCCGGCGTTCGTTCGCGCGTAGACGATCGCCAGGGCGCGCTTCGCGGCCGAGTCCCATTTGTCGGCCGAGACGATTCGTTCGAGGATTGGGCCGAACGGTGCCGCTCGCGCTCCTCCCTCCGGGTCGAGCGCACAGATTTCGGCGGCCGGGACTGGGTCGACGAACTCGTCGCGAAGCGCGACGAGTTCGTCGCAGAGCGCCCGATAGGCGGCCCGGTCGCCGGCCAACCACAACGCGAGCGCCGCGAGTGAACCGTGCTTGGCCGACTTCGTGAACTTCCAGGCGGCGCCGAGGTCGATGGCCGCCTCGCGATAGCGTCCGAGTGAGCCGAGCAAAAGACCGCGACGTTCTCGACTCGTCGGACCGTCGTCGCGACGAATCACTTCACCCCAATCGGCGATGGCCGCTTCGGTACTTTGCATGCGCTCGGCCGCATCCGCCTGTGCGGCGTACAGCCAGGCCCGGTCCGGCGTCGCCTTCAGGCACGCCGTGAGATGTCGAATCGCGTCGATCAACGAATCCCGTCCCTGTTGCGCGATCGCTTCGCGAGCGAGTTGCTCGTTGTGCAGAATCACATCGTCCCGATTGGGTGACGAAAGTTCGCCCCAGCGCTTGGCGGCCGCGATCGCCTTCGACTCGGTGAGCGCCTGGAAACTGCCGAGCGAATCGATCTCGTGGCCGGCGTACACGTGCGCGATCGCCTCGAGGTCCGCGATCGAGCGATCGTCGGCGGTGAACTCGACCGAGGCCGCGCCGGTGTTGTTCATCACGACCAATCGACGCGTGCCGGGCAAAAATCGGGGCGTGAGTTCGGGATTGTCGCTGCCGTATCGCAAGCGCACGTCGAAGCCGTGTCGCACGGCGGCCACTGGCATGCCCGAATCGGCCGCCCACATCCGAACGCTGCCTTCGCCGACGACGGCCAAGATTCGATCGTCGCTCGTGAACGCGACCGCGACGGCCTTGTCCGTCGTCCGGAACAACGGCGAGGCCGGCTCGCCCGTCTCGACGTGCCAGATGCGGGCCTCGCCGTTCCACCCGCGATCCGACGAACTGATCGACGCCACGCGTTGGCCATCCGTGCTGAATGCCGCCCCCAGGATCGTCGGTTCGTCCGTCAAGCGAGCGCTGCGGTGTCGCGCCTCGACGCCGATCGGCAGGCCCGTTGAACCGTCGCGAACTTGCAGCGTCGTGTTCAACGAGAGAACGCGTTGGCCGTCGCGGCGAAACAGCACCTGAAGTTGCCGGTCGAACTCCGGCCCCGACGATTGAAAATCGGCAACGTTCAAGGTCCTGACGACGTTGCCACCTTCCGGCCGCGAGGCTTCGACGATCAGCCGTCGGCCATCGGGGTGCATGTGGCGAATCGACAGCGATCCCGAATACTTTTGCACGGGCGACTTCAATTGACCGGTCGTGAAGTCCCAGTGCCGGAGTTCCGTGAACGTCTTGCCGTCCTCGAACTCTTTCTTGCCCGAATAGACCGAGTACACGTTGGCGACGAACAGTTGTGGCTCGGTCGAATGGAACGCGACCGTCTCGACCGACTGATGTCGAAGCGCCGGCCCGGCGGGTCGACCGGTGTCGGCATGCCAGACGGCCACGTCACGCGACGTTCGCCAGGTGGCGGAGTTGGTTCGCACGAGCCGGGCCGACTCATCGGCCGACGGCCCCGGTCGGCCGCCTTCGGCCCAGCCGATGGTCGCGACATATTTTCCATCGGGGCTGAGGACGATCTCACGCCACGTACCCGGAACGCGAATCGGCTCGGCGCGTGGCCGACCAGTGCGTGCGTCGACGATCTGGAATCGCCCGTCCTGGTCGAGGCTGGCCACGTGTTCGCCGGCCGATGAGACCGCGATGATGGACACGACTTCCGGCGGGAACAACGATTCGGCCTGGATCGGCCGGGTCGCTGTGTCCCAGACGCGGACGCCGTTGCCGCTCGTCGCCAGGTAGCGGCCGTCGGACGAGTACGTCGCGCTGACGGGCCCGCCGTGCGGCAAGTGCAGGCCGTCCAGGCCGCGTACACGACTGCGAATGCGAACCCCCTCCATTTCCAGAGCCGCCACATGCAATCCGTCCGGGCTGATTCGAAAGCCCCCAATCGCTTCTTCATGCGTCATCGAAAAGCGATAACTGGGCGCATTGCAGTCGAAGAAGACTCCCTCATTTCCTTCAACAATCAATTCGCGACCGTCGGGCGAATAGTTGAAGTAGAACCAACCGTTCGTTCCCTTGATCCTGATTGGAAATTCGTTGATTGACTCGCCGGTCGTCGCGTCCCACTCGAACGCTTCGTTCAACATGGTCAACGTGGCCACGCGCTTGCCATCGGGCCGATAGGCCACGCGATTCACTTCGGCGGAGTGGCGGAGTTCCTTGCCGAGCACCTTGCCGGTCCGCGAATCGTGGAGCCGGGCGACGTTGCCGTTCGCGAGCACGAATCGCGAACCGTCCGGGCTGAAGCGACCGTCGGGTACTTTGCTGAGCCACGGCAACGGTTCGAAGAGAGGCTTGCCGGTGCGGAGATCGTGGACCTGGGCCTTGCGGCCGAATTGCAGTTCGCCCCCGCCAACATTGCGAACCAACGTAAGGGCACGCAGATTCTTCAAATCGAGTTGAACGTCTTCGTGGTCCCCTTCGCCGTAGCCCCAGACGAACGGCTTGCCGACCGGCTGAAGCGTCGTCGCGTCGTAGAGTCGCACGTCGGCATGAACCACGTGGCGATTGACGGGATCCCGCCAGACGGCCGCGATCAACGATCCATCGCCAGCGAACTCAACCTGTTGCGCGCCATCTTTCCCACGGCCAATCTCGGCTTCCGGCGCGACGGGCGTGCCGGTATCCAGGTCCCAAACACGCGCGGTTAGAAAATAGCGCGTGTCCCATTCCCTCGTGCCGCGCCCGCCGAGCAACAACATTCGCCTGCCATCCGGCGAAAAGCGAATCCCCCGCACGGGGCCCGAGTGCGTGAACGTCGCCGACCCGTCCCAGCCTTCGTCAATCGGAACCAACCGAACGCCGTCGCGATCGGCGAGCGCGATGCGGCGACCGTCGGGGTGGAACGCGAAGGCCGTCGCCGTTGGGGAATAGAACGCGAGTCGCGGCACCGAGCGCAACACCGTGGCGAAGTGAATGCGGTGCAACTCCTCGGTCGGCCGTCCCTGCGAGGCCTTGATCGCCTCGACGAGCCACGGCAGGCCGTGCAGCGGGTTGCCGCGATCCGCGAGATCGGCCGCCTTCTCCGCGTATTGTCGGGCGAGTCGTTCTTTCGCTCTGTCCCGTTCCGCGACGGCATCGCGACGATAGCCCTCCGCCCGCAGGTACATCACGGAAACGGAAACGACCCCGGCGAGCGCGACGAGCAAGCATGCGGCCGTCAGTGCAGCAAGCGTCGGATGACGACGAACCCACTTGATCGTGCGTTCGGCCGGCCCGACCGGTCGGGCCAGAATCGGCTCGCCGCGCCGCCACCGTTCGAGATCGTCGGCCAGCGTGCTCGCGCTCGAATAACGTTCAGCGGGCGACTTACGCAGGCACTTCAGTGCGATCACGCTCAGGTCGCGATCGGCGGACGGGTTCACTTTGCGCGGGTCAACCGGCTCCGCTTCGATCACTTGCAGGACCGTGTCCAACATCGTCGCGGCCCGGAACGGTGGTCGGCCCGTCAGCAATTCGTACAGGATCGCGCCGAGCGAATAGACGTCGATCGCCGTCGAGAGTTGCTTCTCGGCGCGGGCCTGTTCCGGGGCCATGTAGCTCGGCGTGCCGACGATCGCGCCGGTCTGCGTCAATCCCACGTCCGAATCCACCCGCTTGGCGAGCCCGAAGTCGCTGACATAGGGGGTGCCATCGGGATCGAGCAAGATGTTCGAGGGCTTCAGATCGCGATGCAACAGGCCGCGTTGATGGGCAAAGTGCACGGCCCGGGCGACTTTGATCAACAACTCCATTCCAACCTTCGGACTGGTCACGAACTCCGTGAGTCGACTCGCGAGGCTGCCGCCTTCGACCAACTTCATCGCGAAGTATTCTTGGCCCTGATGTTGGCCGACTTCGTAGACGGGCAGAACGTGCGGATGATCGAGCCCGGCGGCCGCCTCCGCTTCGGCCTGAAAGCGACGCACGTCGGCCGAGCCAGCCAATCGACCGGCGAGAATCATCTTGAGCGCGACGACGCGATTCAGCGAAACTTGCCTCGCCTTGTAAACGACCCCCATCCCGCCGCGAGCGAGTTCGATTAGCAACTCGTAGTCGCCGAAATAGCGAACGGTGCCGAGCGTCTCGCGAACGGGCTCGTTGGTCAACGGCAAGGTCTCGGCGGGATCGGCCGGCCGCGCCGCCCGGCGCAGCCCATCGTGATCGGCCAGAAACTCCCGCAGCCCGACGGCCAGGTCCGGGTACTTCGCCAGAAACGCATCGCGTTCGGGAGGCGAGCCCGCATCGCACGCCGCGAGGTATTCGGCAATCGCGGCGTCGAGCCCGGGATCATCGCGTTCGTCGGACATTTGGCGAAACCTCGAGTGATCCAGTTGTCTCAAGTCGTGTCACAACGGCGTAACGGCTTCGTGAGTGAACTTGCCGAGGGAAGCGCCGAGCGAGCCGGCGGCGTTAGCCGCCGGTGCAAGCGAGCCGGCGGCGTTAGCCGCCGGTGGAAGTACCAAAGACAAACGTCAAC